>JAKAQT010000122.1 GCA_021819605.1 Thermoplasmata archaeon | reverse complement strand
ACGGCAGAGAACACATGGACAGGTACTTCACAGGCAGGAAAAGAATTGCGTATATGCTGACTCCCGTGATGGAAAAACCCATAACCACCATTGGGGAAAATACCCATGCGGAATCGCATTCATCCCAGTACGCCGAAAGGATTCAGGGGGACCAGGTGCAGATGCACCTAAGGACAGTGGCATCCGATTGTCTCAGGAAATTCATGACAGATGGAGTATCGATTCTGGAAGTGGGCTGTTCTAACGGCTATGAAATAAGCCTTGCTAAAATGGGATTTTCCGGAACAAGCTGCGTATGCGCTGATGTATCGCCGGAAGCCCTTGAATTTGCAAAGGGAAATTCTCCTGCAGGCACTTATGAAGGATTTATAGAGGTGAGCGGAAACTGGGATGAGACCATCGGTTCCTTCGATATCATTTACAGCACATTTGGTGCAACCGATACATCGTCCTTTCATAAGATCGCCAGCTTTGCAAGAAACAACCTCAACAGGAATGGATTGTTCATCGGCACTGCGCTTAACAGGTTTGCAGTCTGGGACCTGGTGCTTTCAGCCATAACAGGGAAGAGAGGCTATGCCAGGAATCGACTGTCGGGAATCATCCCTGCAGGTGATAGCAGGTACCCCGTTACGGTACTTGCAAGGAATGTAAGGGAAATAAGTTCCAACGGTATCCTTCATCCTGAGTCATTCCGAGGATTATCCATGCTGTTTGCGCCTTACAATTACAGGCGAATAAACAGAATACTGATTAAGATACCATTCATGAGGAAGCTTGACGAGATTCTTTCCGGAATCTTTCCACTAAGCATGCTGTCCGAATACATCCTCTTTGTCCTGAGTCCGGCTACCGGATAAATTTTACCAGTTGCTTAAATCCCTCCCCATAATTCTTAATAAAAACGCCCCCAAGAGAGAGAATATTTCAACAATGGAGGCCATGAACAGAATTGTCAGACTTCCGGGATAATCACTGTTAAAATTTCTGATTGCAGCGATGGTCTCAAGGGGATTAAGAGAGGAGATTGAGAAGGAGGCATGTTCCCCAAGCTGCTTTCTGGACTGCATATGCCCGAAGTTAACACGGATTCTCTGCCTCAGGAGTTCTTTCATTGAACCTGGCACTGTGTTGTGAACAACCACATCTCTGCAATACCTTATCTTTCCTCCTCCAGCCACGGCCCTGTGGCAGAGATATTCGTCATCGTTGACAATATCGCTGCTGGGTATAATGAAGCGATGCCTGACCACCTGGAATTCACCACCGCAGAAGAACTGGTTTCTGGATTCCTTCATGGCAACATAAGAATCATGAAAATGCCACATTACCTCACCTAACCTCGATGACAGGGTGTTCCCATGGAACGGTTCTATTCTGGGGAATGCAAGCTCGTAACTGTCGCCAAGGCACTGGATCATCAGCCCCACCACAGAATCGTCAAATCTTGTATCTGCGGAAATGAGAAATATATGGCCATCACGGATGTTTTGAATTGCCCTGTTGTATGAGGAAGACTTCCCCATTTTCCTCTGCTCATAGAGTATCTGAATGTTCCTGTGATCCAAGCTTTCAGCTTCAATATCAGTATGGACGCCACCAATGGCCATGGTGGTCTCATCAAACAGATCGGAAAGGGCCTTTTCCATTGCATATTCAACATCCGCAGGTCTCGCATAGCTGAAAAACACCGCGTTCCTAAGGGTCATGATGCTGCTCCGCCTCCCGGATGAGCCGATACTTCAGTGAGTCAAGAAAGAAATGGTGCAGTCCCATCTTTGCCTCAAAGCATTCCTGGGATTTACCTGACGCCTTAAAGTGGTGGTTTGTCATTCTGGTTTTCGCCTGCTGATACGTGCCAACAAGCAGGTATGCAGCAAAGTTCAGGAGCTTCAGGGCTGCTGATGAACTGGCATCCTTGGCAGGAACTACCTGATTCCCAGCATCATGCTGCCTGGTCAGGGGTGAAAGCTGGAGCAGTTCTCCATAATATTGCGATCCCAGCACGGGTATGACTCTGGTGGCGTCCCTGGCTGTAAGCTGGTCAAGTGATTCACTGAACAGGTTATGTGCAAAACTGCGATCCATGCTCAGGGAAAGGCATATTTCTTTGAAGCCACACAGGCGACGAACAATGAGGGCATAAAGAAGCGTTAGCCATAGGCAATCCTGATTTGCTATTATGAAAATATCAATGTCATCTTCACTTCTGGGATCATATGACACTGATCCTGAGATACCTGCGAAAGAAACGAGCCGTTCTGGAAGGTGCAATATAAAAGCGCTTCCGGAAGCGACCTTGGCTGTCTTTATGTTCCTGTTCAGTGAGCTCTCTGTGACTTCCATCTTTTATCACTATCTCATTCACCTCTACTTCCTGTGGAGAGCAAATGCAACGCCGGAGGTTATGATATAAAAGGCAAACAGGACATCATAAAGTCCCGGGATGTATGGCAGTGAACCCTTGAATTTGGAGAAGCCGAACAGGTATGTTGCAAAGGATGAAGCAGATGTGAATCCCACCATGGAATAGGTGGCAATATCTGCAATAAGGAAAACTGCAAGCAGCGCTGTTCCTACGGCGGCAATTGTTGAATTTCTTCCAGTTGGCCTGGCTAATATGATCCCGGCTCCGATAATATCCACAATGCCTGTTATGAGGAGACCATACCAGTGTATAAAATATGGTTTCACACTTCCAAAATCAGTCTGCAGATTCTTGTCCGTGAATAGAATGGTAATTGTGATCGCGAAGTCAATGAGGAGCAATATTCCCACGGCATACACAATTTTATTGACGCTTGTTGCCATTATACAATCATTACGTAATTATAATATTAATACCTTACTACACAAAAATATTGTAGTTATTCTTAATAATATTAACAGGAAGCAGCATGAAAAGTGATGAGCTATGCCTCTCTTCCACGCCATCCGGGCCTGGAAAATCCCTCACTGATGCAAGGATCCTTTCCATTGCAATAGTGACGCACAACAGGGAGGGAAAGCTCCAGAAACTGATCAAATCTATATTGGCATCGCAGCAGATTGTCGCCAGGCTGTCAGAGATCGTAATAATTGATGATTCCCCTTTCAGGACAGAACTCACTTCTGATTTTCCAGGTGTCATAGATTATGTGTGGGTTCCTGATCGCATATTTATAACTAAGGCAAAGAATATTGCATGGAGAAGGACAACGGCACCACTTATCCTGTTCGTAGATGATGACAACATCGTCAGCGGAGATTCTGTGCTGCACCTTATGGATATAATGCAGGAATGTCCAGGAATTGGTGCGGTGATGCCTTCAGTGGCTTATCTCAACCATCCGTCACGCATTTGGGTTTATTCAGCGCCATTTCGTCAGGGCAGATGGTCTATGAACCTTATGGGAAGAAATACAATCGAAGATGTGATTCCGGATAAGGACCTGTTGGATACGGATGCCCTCCCCAATGCTTTCGTTATAAGACGGTCAGTCCTGATCGCCATACAGGGATTTGATGAGGAATTCATTTACAACAATTCATGTGATTTATGCCAGAGGATCAAGGAATACGGGTTTAAAGTGTACGCCTCCACAGTGTCAAGATTCTACCACGATGTCCCTCCTCCTGACCAAAAAGGGTACTGGGCGGATCATGCGGCTGCCGACATCGAAAGAGCATTTCCTGAATCCAGAGACTGGACTCTTCTGATGAGAAAGCTGCATGGGATAAACAGTAATCGATCTCCATTACTTTACTTGCATTTCTTAATCTGGGTGCTTCAGGTTGATCTGGGCTTGCTGTTGATCGGGCTCTCTTCAAGAAAGTTCATCAGGATCAATTTAGGCTTCCTGAAAGGATTTATTTTCGGTGTAAGAATGAGGGTCTCCACCTTTTACAATCATCCAGGCATAAAGCCTACGGCTTAAGCTGTGGGATGAATGCAGAATGTTCATGTGAACATACAACATACAAGAAGGTGTACCTGCGGGCAGCGGGGAATTTAAGCCTGATAAACCACCTGAAAAGGATGGCGGGA
>JAKAQT010000121.1 GCA_021819605.1 Thermoplasmata archaeon | reverse complement strand
CGATCTCGGAGATCTCGGCCTTTTTCTTTGCAGTCCCAGCCCTGTCAATAATTTTCAGCTATTTCATCCTGAAGGAAAATAACACCCTGTTCACGTATGGTGGATTTGCGCTCATTGGTGCCGGGATATTCCTGAGTTCCTGGAAGAGTAAATCTGCCCGTGAAGAAAAATTGTTAGAAGCTCCCGGCGAAGAGGTCTGATTCTGCACCGCTACAAACAGAGTTGTGCGCTGAAGAGTTTTATAGGTTCCTCTACATGAAGTCCTGAAGATGCAGGAACTACGTGAGATTTGCTCTGAGATATCAATGTGCAAGAAGTGCGATTTATATCTCTCCAGGAAAAATGCTGTATGCGGTTTTGGCAGCGATTCACCCCGCATAATGATAATTGGTGAAGCACCTGGAGCAAAGGAGGATGAGGTGGGAAAACCATTCGTCGGCAGAAGTGGGCAGCTTCTGAACAGGGCACTTGAATATGCCGGAATACTCCCGCATGATCTGTACATAACAAATTCAGTGAGGTGCAGGCCAATGATAGGAAAATCTCCAAAGATGGGAGAAATAAGGCAGTGTTCGGATTACCTGAAAAAAGAAATCACCGCACTTAGGCCCCGCATCATGGTGCCAATGGGCAACACTGCCCTTAAATCGGTATCACTCATTCTGGGGTCAAACCTGGGAAAGGTTTCAGAGGTGGAGGGGCGCTTCATGTATCTTTCAGGGCATATACTTGCCCCGCAGTACCACCCCGCAGCCATATTGCGGAATCCCAAAAGGATGGAGAGATTCAAGGACAACTTCGCCAGGATTTTCCGCCTCATGAATGACATACAGGACGGTATCAGTAACAGTGTTCTTGAACTGCATTCCGTGAAAGTGTTTTACTGAACAGCCCGAGGGTTTATTCCCGCCCGTGGGCCTCACATTAACCTGTATTATGCTGGCTCCGGCATATTATGGCATCAGGAATGTGAGAAGGATCAGTGCCTTCTTCTTGCGAAATAGAATGACACCGCCGCACCGATTACGAGAATGGTGGCAATGACGTAGTAAGCCACTGGAGATGACTCAGGAGGGGGAGTGATGCTAACATTGTTTGAGGATGCAACGGCATATCCCGGAGTTGAGATTGTGTAGGATGGATCAATAAGCAGCGACACGTTACCATTTCCGCCATTGTGGCTCCAGGAATAGTTGCCCGTTGTTCCTGCATTGTAGCTGAAGGTGGTGGTATTTGTGGCCGCATCATATGTTCTGTTCCACTTTGTCAGTGAGACCTGGAAGGCGGAGAGGTTGAACACGTCCACGCTGGACTTGTTTACTCTAACGATACCGCTGTAACTACCTCCCAGACTTAGGCCGCTTGTAACCTGGAATGACCTCCATGAGAGATTGGCGCTGTGGTTGCTGAAAATCCCGCTGACGTTCATTGCCAGTTCTGCAGAAGTGTGGATAACCATTAACTTATATTTGTCTGTAGTTGAATTCGAAACGTTACTGACTAAGTTGTATGATAGATTTTGCAGCACAGCTTTATTGTCCCTTTCCTGAAGGGAAGTGTTCACCGCACGGAAAGCCATTGAATGATCAGAAATATATCCATGATATGAAAAATTTCCCGACATTATTCCTGATATAAGAGTCAACAGGGATGATAAGAATGATGATTCTGAAACATTTACTGTTAGTGTTGAATTGAAATAGGCATTGACAGTTGCACTATCATTATCTGGATTCAACATAACTGTGACGGAAGTTGCGTTGACCGCAGGCACCATGAGGATTGCCACGGCAATCACAGCGAGTGCGGCAATAGCCACAGGTTTGTTCATCATCCTATGCTAATTGAATTCTGGAATATAAACAGATGGAAAGGGGTTTTGTTCCCTCTACACCTGATAAATCTGGTAATTTGGAGGTTCACTCACTATCCTTATGTCATGTGGATGGCTCTCCCTCAGGCCACTGGATGTTATCTTTACAAACCTTGACTTTGTCTTGAGTTCTCCGATATCCCGTGCTCCAACATACCCCATTCCAGACTTCATTCCTCCCGTGAGCTGGAATAGAACCTCGTCAACCCTTCCCTTGAATGGAACTGCTCCCTCAACACCTTCTGCAACAAACTTGTTTGATCCAATCTTTCCGTAGCGATCAGAAATTCCTGTCTGTATGGCACCCAGTGAGCCCATGCCCCTGTATGCCTTGTATTTCCTTCCATTCATTATCATCTCGGAGCCTGGGCTCTCCTCTGTTCCGGCGAATATTGACCCAAGCATTACTGCATCGGCGCCGGCAGCTATGGCTTTCACAATGTCACCTGAAAAGCGGATTCCGCCATCTGCAATAACCGGGACACCATGCTTGGCTGCGATCTCAGCCACGTCTGAAATTGCAGTGATCTGTGGGACTCCGATTCCAGCGATGATCCTGGTGGTGCATATGGATCCCGGCCCTATCCCGACTCTCAGGCCGTCCACATCCAGTGATATGAGGTCCTCTGCTGCCTCCGCAGTGGCAATATTCCCTGCCACTATGTCCACCGATACAAGTTTCCTCATCTTCTTGATGGAGTTCAGGACATTCTCATTGTGGGCATGAGCAGTATCAATAACTATGGCATCCACTCCCTCCTTTTCAAGTGCCTGCGCCCTTTCCAGATCAAATGGGCCAACAGCTGCCCCAACAAGAAGCTGGCCGTTTTCATCCCTGCTTGCTTCCGGGAATTTCTCCCTGTTTCTTATGTCCTTGGCGGTTATGAGCCCAACAACCCTGCCGTTCCTGTCCACAAGGGGCAGCTTTTCTATCCTGTTCTTGTGGAGTATCTCCACCGCTTCCTCAATTGGTATATTGTCATTGGCAGATATGACCTTCCGGATCATTATGTCCTCAACAGTGTTTCTTCCCTTTCCTGCGAAGTCCAGATCCCTGCGTGTCACAATGCCCACCAGTTTCTCGCCGGAGACTACCGGTAGCCCCCCGATGTTCTTTGTCCTCATTATATCCCTGAGATCGTTTATTGTTGTCTCAGGGGATACGGTGTGCACATTTCTTATCACAATGGTCTCCTCTCTTTTGACTCTTCTGACAAAGCCGATCTGCTGGTTCATGGTGATGTTTCTGTGAATTATGCCCAGTGCCCCCTGCTTTGCCATGGCCATTGCCATTCCGCTTTCTGTGACGGTATCCATGGGGGAGCTCACAATGGGCACCTTGAGTTTTATGTGCCTGGAAAAATTAGATGATATATTTACTTCCCTGGGCTCCACTGCAGTCCTGGAAGGAATAAGAAGGACGTCGTCATACGTGAGGGCTTCCCTTATCTGCTGGAACTTATCTGTGAACATGTTGACGTAAGGCTAAACGCCTAAATAAATCTGTTCAGAGTTAATTCAATATCTCTATTCAATTGCTCTGGGCAGGTCGTGATCAGGGTTAAATCCCGTACAGTTCATGCGCTATGGATGAAGCAAACTCTATGGACTTTAAGGTTTCTTTGGTAAACTCATACCTGACAAGAGAATAGTACCGCTTCATTATTGCACTGGAGATTCCAAGCTTACTGGCTGATTCCACCGTGCATTCCTCCCTGAATTTATGGGCATCCGTCACGGCAGTATTGAGATTCCGTATCTCCCGGGAGCAGTTCATTCCCCTTCTCTTAACTGCCACCGCAAAAACAGGAGCGTGGGAACTGATGCGGTTGAACTCATAACCTATGTCCCATATAATCCTGAATCCGCTGCTGAATGCCCTGAGTGCCTCATCCCCTATGACAAGTGCAAACTCTGACTCCTTGAGAAGATCCCTGGCCTCTGTGCTGCTGCTTGGCTTTGTTTTATATTCAACGCCTTCACTCCGCAGGATATATTTCAGGTACATCTCCGTTGTCCTGGTATGCCGCGTGACTGCGATCTCCATTCCGTTATGTGGAAGGGACCCTCGGGATACAAGCAATGTTGAGATCACCGGCCCCCTGGATGAAATAACTGCAGAATTCTCAAGTTCAAGAACATCCCTGTGGCTGAAATATTCCAAGAT
>JAKAQT010000120.1:685-4041 GCA_021819605.1 Thermoplasmata archaeon | reverse complement strand
TACTTCCTCTGCACGTTTCCTGATGTGATCAATTATTACCGAAATCTGGGTTCCCGGGCCGTAATTCCCGGAGATGCCCATCCTTTCCAGCTTCGGTTTGTCAGCATCCGGTATGGTGCCGCCTCCAACAATTGCTATGTCCTTCACGCCCTTTTCCTTCATAAGGTCTGCAACTTTCTTGAAGACTGTCATGTGGGCGCCATTGAGCAGGCTGAGGGCAACCACATCAACGTCCTCATTGATGGCTGTATCGACGACCTGTTCCGGAGTGGGAAGCAATCCTGCATATATCACTTCCATGCCTGCATCCCTGAAGGCCTTGGCCAGTACCAGTATTCCCCTGTCGTGACCGTCGATTCCAGGCTTCGCAAGCAGAATCTTTATGGGCCGCTCATTAAACAATGACTGGTTCTTTCCAGGTTCCAAAGACTTTCCTTCCGACATTTGAAATCTCCTCTATGGTTGCGTATGCCTCAACTGCCTTCAGTATATACGGCATGGTATTAACATCATCCTTTCTCATTGCTTCCTCCAGCTGGTCCAGGGCATTTGTTACAGCATTTTCGTCCCTGCTTTTCCTTACAGCCTTTATGCGGTCAAGCTGCTGCTTCTGGGGAGCCTTGCTTATCTTTAAGATGTTCAGAGGCTGTCCCTCCTTTTCAGTGTATTTGTTGACGCCAACCATCACCTCTTTTCCTTCCTCAAGGCGAATCTGCCTCCGGTATGAGGTGGCGGCAATTTCCTTCTGTATGTAGCCGGCCTTTACCGCTTCAAGTATGCCGCCCATCTTCTCAATCTCGTCGAAATACCTGTAGGCCTCCTCCTCCATCCTGTTGGTGAGCCACTCCATGTAATAAGATCCACCAAGCGGATCTATGACATCAGGAATCCCCGTTTCCTCCGCAATTATCTGCTGCGTCCTCAGTGCGATCTTCACTGCATCCTCGGAGGGCAGGGCCCAGGCCTCGTCGTATGAATTTGTGTGAAGGCTCTGCGTTCCTCCAAGCACGGCTGCCATTGCCTCTATTGTCGTCCTTATTATGTTGTTAAGCGGCTGCTGCCATGTCAGAGTGTAACCTGATGTCTGTGTGTGGAACCTTAGCAGGAGGGTTCTGGATTTTTTGGCACCGTATTTCTCCTTCAGGACTGTTGCCCAGATCCTGCGGGCAGCCCTCATCTTGGCAATCTCCTCGAAGAAGTTAATTGATGAATTGAAGAAGAATGAGAGCCTTGGCGCGAAATCATCCACTGCCAGGCCGGCCTTGATTCCCATATCCACGTAATAGAAACCGTCCGCAAGTGTGAAGGCCAGTTCCTGCGCGGCGCTCGATCCGGCTTCACGTATATGGTAACCGGATATGCTGATGTAATTCCATTTTGGCATATTTTCCGTGCAGTAGGTCATCATGTCCCTGATGAGGCGCAGATGTGCCTCCGGCGGATATATCCATTCCTTCTGCGCGATATATTCCTTCAGTATGTCGGCCTGCACGGTGCCGGCCAGATCCGACACAGGAATCTTCTTCTTTTTTCCGACAGCAATATACATCGCCGTTAGTATTGCTGCTGGCGCATTTATTGTCATTGATGTGCTAACCTTGCTGAGATCGATGCCCCTGAATATGATCTCCATGTCCTTGAGGGAAGTTACATTAACCCCGCACTTGCCAATCTCACCGTCTGATCTGGGGTTGTCGCAATCGAATCCATAGAGAGTTGGCATATCGAATGCTATGCTTAAGCCCGATTCACCGTGCTTGATGAGGTATTTCAGCCTGCGGTTTGTATCCTCGGGTGTTCCAAAGCCCGAGAACATCCTCATTGTCCAGAGCCGCCCACGGTACATATTTGGGTAAACTCCCCTGGTGAAGGGAAACTCACCTGGGTAGCCCAGAAGCTTCTTTTCAAGGTCCTGTGGAAGATCTGCACCGGAGTAAAATTCCTTAATGGGAATGCTAGAAGAATTAGTATGTTCCCCGTCAATATAGCCTGTTTTGCTGTTCCACGGATCAAGAGTTGTTGATTTCCATCTTTCATAATCCTCATTGGATTTTGGATTCGTATGCCTTATTTCTTCAAGTTTTCTGGAATAATAATTCTGCGGGTCAGACATAATACAATAAGCCAAACGGAAATTAAAACTTTTTAGTAACAGCCTTCTGCATTTCCGGCACTTATTTTTCTGTTCCTTAATCTGACTGATAATCAGAAATGCATTCACATGATTTGGTGCCACAACATACAGAAGATTCGGTAAACATGTGGCAGAAACCAGAAAACACGTTCTGCCCTGACGGCGGTTAGAAAGAATTCCCCTTACACATGCCCTGCCCGCGATTCCGGTTTAACCGGGTCACATGCCGGAACTCCAGCGCATGCCCGAATATTCTGGAGAATCAGGGATATGTTTCTTTCATGATTGTTCTGAAAGTATCTTCCCTCACATATCCCCGCACACGCCGTTCAATTTTCCCCCTGTTAAATAAAATGATGTACGGAACGGTCCCTATTTCAAGAAAATCAAAAACTGAAGTATCTTTTTCATAGTCTATGGAATAGAAATCCATTTCAGGATATTCGGAACTGAGTGGAATCAGGTATTTCTCAATCAGGCGGCATGGGTGGCACCATTCAGCCTTTACGTCAAGAATAAATGTCCTGCCTTCCCGGATAATATTCTTTAATTGCGGAAGATCAATTTCACTGAACACTTTATGGAAATGTTAAGATCACCAATAATCTTTATTGATCATCTCGTCGTAAATTTCTGACAGCCTGTTCTTGTTTTCTGTTTCATGTTCCGCAAGTTTCCTGAAAACGTTGCTTGAAGATGGGCCCTTGTATTCCTCTGACATTATGCTGAGAACCTTCTGGAGATCGTTGGACATCTTTATTGCTGAAAGCAGAACGCTTCCCAGATCGTTGGGATTCGGATCATCCAGGTCGCTGGAGAGAATATGATCAAGCATGCCATAATCAATGCCTGTTGAATCATTTGCCCCCATCTTCATAGTTCCTGTTTCCATTGCCTTTCTTATGAGCCTTATATCCTCGCTTTCTTTTTTCTTCAGGTCGTCCAGTAGTTTCTTTACGTGGTCCAGCATGGACTGGTTGTAGAGCTCTTCGTACCTCTGCGACACCCTCTCTTTCAGTCTGATGGTTCTTCTGAGCAGCTGGTTCCTAACCTCCTCGAATGATTTTCCGGAAATCGTATTAACTTTCTTAGATTCGTTTGTTCCCATGATAATAATACTCATGTGACCACTAGGATATAACTATTTCGATACATCTGCGGATATATTATGATTTATAGTAATATATCGATCCGGTGCATTTTACCGGATTTCCCTCATATT
>JAKAQT010000120.1:0-675 GCA_021819605.1 Thermoplasmata archaeon | reverse complement strand
CTCTGCACAGGATTTTATCAGGAATGATAACTGGAAACAGTGATTGTGTTAATGACGAACAATCATTGCCATGAACCGTTGAATGGCAGCCCGAAAGTGCTGCTGCAGCCCCTGCCTGAATATTGCCCGGCTATAAGTTAATCTATTAACAGCTGCTTCACCTTTCATGAAAATTTCTCCATCCATTATATCCTCAAGACTAGAAGTGCTGGGGGAAGAGATTGAAAAATGCGACACGGCAGGTGCAGATTCTTATCACCTTGATGTTATGGATGGGCATTTTGTCCCCAATCTCACAATGGGTCCGGACCTGATCAGTGCAGTGAGGCGAAAGACAAAGAAACGTCTTGAATCCCACCTTATGATAGACAGGCCTGACCAGTACTACAAATCATTTGTAGAAGCAGGGTCCGATATTCTTCTTATCCATGCTGAATGCCTCGTAAACTTCAAGAAACTCAGGAAGGATATTGCTGATTCCGGAGCAGAATTCGGCATTGTGATAAATCCGGAGACCCCACTGAGTGAAGCTTTGCCTCTACTTCCGGAGTCAAGGATACTTCTCCTGATGTCAGTGCATCCAGGCTTTTCTGGCCAGAAATTTATTGGCAGTACGGTTGACAAAATCAGGGAGGCAAGATCATATATAGACAGGAACGGGCTGGATACAGAGAT
>JAKAQT010000119.1 GCA_021819605.1 Thermoplasmata archaeon | reverse complement strand
TTCCGATCTAAATAAGCCGTGAATATACATTTTATGATATAATCAGTGAATTATAATGGCGGATTGTTTTACGCTTCAGGGTACTGAGAATTCAGCTTATAATCAGGTCGCACTGCCATCAGTACCCATGCTGTAGAAGACAGACCACCTGCCATTTTCCCTTGTAACTCCAAGGGTTGAGCAGTTCCGGAATCTCACAACCCCATCGGCTGCGCCTATGTTGCTCTGGTAGAAACCACGCATAAACCCGCCATGAGTAACAACCAGAATCCTCTTACCCTCATATTTCCTGTAGATACTGTCAACTGTCCTGTTGATCCTTTCCATAAACGCTGGAAGAGATTCCACTCCCGGCAGGCCGTCAATTGAATCAGAGAGTATGGTTGTCATTTCAATGTTGAAGCGTTCCTTGATTTCATGGCTTGTCAATCCTTCAATTACACCGCCTGTGCGCTCCCTGAGACCGTCGCAGGTCCTGAAATCCATGGGATGAACCTTTTCCATTATAATCCGGGCAGTCTGTACAGTCCGCTTCATCGGGCTTGAAATTATGACATCCGGTGAAAGAGAGGCGATTATGGGAACCACGGCGGATACCTGTTGAATGCCCTCCTCGCTCAGGTCCTCATCAATGGAGCACTGCCATACCCCGAGCTTGTTGGAATCAGTGACAGCGTGCCTCAGGAAAAAAATCAGCGTCTTCAACAGTTCATAATTGAACCGTCATATATTTCTGTTGGCACTGTCTGAAAGGCCGAGCCAGAATTTCTCCTCAAGGTCCAGTATTCCCCTTGCCCCCTCCATGAATTTCTTTCTGGCAACTGGATCATCAGCATGCTGTCCCAGTACGTTTTCCATTGCCTCCTCGTGGTGCTCTTCCAGCTCACGGTGGAATGTGAAATACTTGATGTCCATACCGGAATATTCTGGATGCTTCTGCACCCATATCTTCATCCCGGAAAGGATCTTGTCCCACATGGGTATAGCCATGTTCTCAAGCCCGAATTCTGCCCCAAGAGCCTGGAAGTGATCCCCGGCGAAGTAATTGCGCATTCCGTCAAGCCACGCCTTTGTGCTGGGAAGCTGCCGGCTTCCAACAAGGTCCATGGGTTCCATCTTCAGGCTTCTAAGATACGATCTGTAAAGGAGTTCGTGGCGTTTCCGGGGGTTATCGTCACCAAGTTCAGACACAAGGATTGTGGTGAGGTTGGCTGCATCATCCTCATCAGGCGTATTTACCAGCAGAACAGAGAGTATTGAAGGCCACTCCCTTGTAAAGTGGTAGAATTCCCTGGAAAACCTCATGAATTCATCTCTGGAAATGTCTCCGCGTGCAAACCTGTCAATAAATGCGTTGTTGGTTGCACTGTGCTTCTTCACAAAGTTGTATGTTTCTTTATAAAAGCTGTTATCTTCTTTCATCATAATATGTTATTGAATTATCTATATTTAAGCATATCTCATCAAAAATATTTAGGCTTGTTTATATGCACTTAGCTGGCAAAGTGCTGGGCATTTTTCAGGGCTGCAAAAAGTATGAAATGAAGTAGAAGCAATGCGGTGTTCTTGATAAGTGTCCAAAGTCATGCCTCATGGCATGGAAAACTTGACAAACACTCCAGATATATGTGTTCGATTAACTTGGCACAACTTAGGAATCTTGAAAAATTTGAAATGAATGCGCTGGACATCTGCAAGGATGAGGAATTCAAGGAGAAGCTCAAGGTTTGGGTACAGAAGAAGAAGGAACCCCTGGACAACTATGGCCTCAAGAAGCTTAAGGACAAGATAGAGAAGCATCAGAGAAAAATGGCCAAGGCTCAGAAGAAGGCAGGAAACGCTTGAAGGCAACAATTCTAACCATCGGGAACGAAATCCTCAAGGGCAGGACCGTAAACACAAATTTCTCCCATATAGGGCATGTCCTGACGTTTGCGGGTTATGAGGTTTACCGGGGTCTGGTTGTACGTGATGACCCATCCGAAATAGCGTGGGGGATAACCCAGGCAACAGGGTTCAGTGATCTTGTTGTGACATCCGGGGGCCTTGGCCCAACATTCGATGATATGTCGGTTAAGGCAATAGCGGATGCCCTGGGGATACCGCTTGAGACCAATGCGGATGCACTGAAGATGATCCGGGAAAAATATTCAGCCCAGAATATGGAACTCACGCCGGAACGCATGAAGATGGCAATGCTGCCAAGGAACGCTGAAGCAATAACAAATCCTGTTGGCACAGCCCCGGGTGTGTTCTTCAGTTACCGCGGGGTAAGGATACTGATTCTTCCGGGTGTACCATCCGAGATGAAGGCAATACTTGAATCCATGATTCCAAGGATACGTATTTCAACAGTTCATTATTATGAGGAAAGTGTAGTTCTGAATGGGATCATGGAAAGTGCCTTCGCTCCCGTTGTTGCAGATGAGATGAAGAAGGCCGGGGGAAGCGTATATATCAAGAGCCACCCCTCATCAGCCGAGCTATCAAATCCAGTCCTGGAAATTGAGGTTTCTGGCACAGCCCAGGACGATGCCACCGCAGTTAAAGTGGTGAGAACAACACTGGAGAACATAAAGAAGAAGCATCAGGAAATGCTGAATAAAAAATGAGATTCTGAAAGAGTCAGTGAGCACCTGGCGGAAATATTGTACTATCAAAATCCAGGTACCTTCTGTCCTCGAATCTCAGGTAATCCGGATTTACTCCCTTTACCAGAGCCATGAAATATGCCATGTAGTAAAGCGGAACCATTGCAGTTATGGCGTCTGCATAGATATCTCCAGTCTTCTCGAAATCAATCCGGTAATCACCATCGCCATTAACCACAAGGGTCTTCGTGGAAGTATACCTGCATGCATGGACTATTTCCGCAGTTCTCACCCTAACTTCGGGTGAATCAACAATTACCACAAGGGAATTTTCGTCCAGTACTGCCGTGCACCCATGGTTGAACTCCTCCAGTTCTATGCCCTCCGCATGGAGGTGAGTTGATTCCTTCATCTTCTGGGCCCCTTCCCTTGCAACAAGATAGTTTGGGCCAGCACCGAGTACAAAAATATCCCTTATGCTTGAAAAGTTGCCGGATATTTCCTGTGCCTGCTTTTCCAGACGGTTTAGCTCTCTCTCCACAGTGCCGGCCAGTCCCCAGATATCAAAGTCCAGGGAGCCAAAGTGAATTGCCACCTCAAGGGCAGCGAAAGCGTTATCAAAAAAAGCCTTGGTGTTGCACAGTGACATGTCTGGCGAATCGCCGATAACTATAGGGACATCAGCCTCAAGATAAAGGGGGGAATCCCTGTAGTGTGTTACTCCCGCAGTCCTGGCTGTGTTCTTTGCATGCCTTACTGCGTCCACAGTTGATTTTGTCTTGCCTGTGTGGGAATACGCCATCACCAGATCCATGGGCTTCCAGTATTTCTCCATTTCAAAAGCCTGAACAGGAAACCATTGCTTTCCATGTTCAGTAAGAATTCCTGACCCTATTGCGGCAGCATGATAGGCAGTGCCATTTCCGGTCACAAATAGGTTCTTGCCAAGAAAGCTGTAATCAAGCCTTTCCATTATGTCAATGGTCTTCCTGATCCCATGGGCGCTTGATTTTAACATGTCATACATCACATATGGATGTCCTTTTCTCAATTCAGGTAAATCGTCAGTCATTATTATGAGAAAATGGCATATGATATAACGCTTTGCAAATAATTTTCTGAAATTTTAACAGTAGGGTGAGATGTGCTCTTTCATTTGCTGGAACAATGGATGAATACACCTTGGCAAATCAACTTGAAGCCCTTCCTGCAGAAGTCAGGTTTAGTTCCTAAGCAGGAACCGGATTACAAGATAATCACGGTGTTTCATGTACATTCTATTCCTGGAAAAAACAGTTTCAAGTGAATGAATCTGAATATAGAATGTGGGATAAATTATGATGGTAGTCCCCCAATCATTCTTTTTTCTTTTCCGCAGGTATATCCTTGTGCTCCAGTGAAGGAGTGTTTGCACGCGATGTTTTCTCAACCTGTTTCTTTATTTTCCTTCCCCTGGCGGCCACCACTGCCAGCGCTGCCACCAGGACCACAATAACCACAAGTATT
>JAKAQT010000118.1 GCA_021819605.1 Thermoplasmata archaeon | reverse complement strand
AAAGTTGCAGACCTTATGAAGGAAAGGGCGTGAAGGACATAGCAATTGTTGGAGGCGGCACCATACCGGATGCTGACAAACCAAAGCTGGAAAGGATGGGCATCTCCGGGAATTACGGCCCGGGAACCCAGATTTCGGTAATAATTGATCACATCAGGAAACGTGCAGAGGAAGTAAGAAAGCTCAAGAGTGCAGGTCAGTGATACCCGGTGCTTGACAGTCTTGTTTCCGGCATATTCAATGGCGATGCCAGATCCATATCCAGAGCCATAACAATTGTGGAGAATGATGGCGATTCAGATACCGTAAGAAATCTTATCAGGGAAATTTTCCCCCGGACAGGAAACGCCCACATCGTTGGCATCACGGGCCCTCCTGGCATAGGAAAGAGCACCATGATCGGGCGGATATGCTCACTGCTCTCAGAACAGGGGAAGAAGGTGTCTGTTGTTGCCATCGATGCATCAAGCCCATTCACCGGGGGGTCTCTGCTGGGCAACAGGATCAGGATGCAGGAATCCCTGACAAAGCATGGTGTGTTCATGAGAAGCCTCGCAAACCGCGGGCTGACCGGTGGGCTATCCAGATCCATATGGGATACTGTGAAGGTACTTGACGCTGCTGGCTCTGATTACATAATTGTTGAAACAGTGGGAGCGGGGCAGGCGGACCTGGACATTTCAAATCTTGCTGACACTGTGGTTGTTGTGCTAGGCCCGGGGCTTGGCGACGAGATACAGGCCATCAAAGCTGGAATCATGGAAATAGGGAACATATTTGTCATAAACAAGATGGATAGGCAGGGAGCATACATAGCCATGAAGGACATAGAGGAAACCCTTGCCATGATGCCAAGGGGAGAATGGAAACCGCCGGTGGTCGGCCTGAACTCCATGAATGGAGATGGATACGACAAGCTTCTGGATCTCATGGAAAGGCACAGGGCTTTCTCACTGAATCACCCTGAGGTCAGAATGAGGAAGTTCAGGACGGAATTGCAGATGCATATTGACGAGGAACTGAGGCGTAAATTCAGGAAGGACATAACCGGCATACTGCAGGACGATATCAGGATCAGAAGATATCTGGAAGATCGTGTGGATCCATATTCCGCTGCAGAAGGCATTGTAGAGGAAATTGCATAATTTCCAGCTCCCTGAGCATTCTTTTTCCTGAAGCCATTGCAACCTCCCTGTATTTTTCATGGCACGGTTCAAACACTGCTGCAAGCCAGAGTAGCTATGAAATGCATGTGCAAAACCACCCTTCAATATGGCAATCCTGGAGGCTCTGCCGCTTTAAGGAGAACGTGATTCCTGTTAGGAAAGGTTAAATACAGCGTACCAATTTTAAAATGATAAATATGTACAACCCGCTTAAGTATTTCACAGGAGAAGTTGCAAAGAATCTCTCAGACAGGGCCAAGGAAATAATGACTTTTCTATATCCGCCGGTCACAATGTACGAGGAATCAGGCGAGATTGTCATCGAGGCCGATCTACCCGGGTTTGACAAGAAAGACATAACTGTCAGGCTGGAGAAGGATTCACTCACAATATCAGCCGAAAGAGAAGTCACCACGAAGGGCGTTGTATACCTGGACCAGAGGCCTGACAGATTCATGAAGAGGATCAAGCTTCCGGTTGAGGTTGACCAGGATGTGAACTATTCAGCCAAGTACACCAATGGCGTTCTCGTAATCAAGATACCTACCAAGGGTGTAAAGACCATCAAGGTGGAATAAACACCTACTTTCTTACCAGAACAACCAGAAAACCAACCAGGTCAGCGGCAATGGCCACTCCAGCCAGGAGCGGCCTCTGAACCATGGTGAGGACCGATGCTATGAGCACGGACCCAAGGAAAATTGATGCCGGGATCTTCCTGTCAGCCTTTCTTGGTGCAGGCTGCTCGCTTTCCTCAAGACGCCGCTTCAGAAGTGGAAGCGCGTCTATACCCTTTTCCAGGGACGTTACTGTTTTCTTGACGAAGTCCTGCAACTGCCTCCTGTAAAGTTCATCAAGCAGTCCTTCCCTGTAGAGAAGTTCCCTGAGAATCTTCACAAACTTGAATTCAGGATCAAGCTGCAGGCACACTCCCTCAAGGAGGGAAGACATCCTCATGTAGAGAACAAGTGACCTTGGAAGCCTGAAGGGGAATTCGAAAATCACATTGTTGGCAATCTCAAATAGTTCCCTGACCTCGGCTTCATCAGGGCTCTTTCCGTAGAAATTTGCAATGGCAAGTTCCATGCTCTTCCTCATTACTGCACGGTTGGCCGCAGGAGAAAGCGCCCCCATGGAGATCAGCGCATCCATGATTGCATCAGGATCGGTGTTCACGAGGCCGTCATAGAGTGAGAGCAGTGAGAAACGGGTCTTGCTGTCGAGTGTGCCAACCATACCAAAGTCATAGAGTATGATTTGGCCATCCGGCATGACGGATATGTTCCCCGGATGCGGATCTGCATGGAATATATCGTCACGGAGAAGCATCCTCATGAATGTAAGGTCAAGCCTCCATGCCAGGTTCTTCAGGTCTATGCCTGCTGCCCTGAGCTTCTCAACGTCAGTGATTTTTATGCCGCTGACATACTCAAGGGTGAGGACTTCCTTGCTGCTCAGTTCAGGAATGATCTCAGGCACCACAATGTTCTCTCTTCCCCTCAGGTTTTTCCTGATTCTCTCAGCGTTTGATGCCTCCTTTCTGTAGTCAACCTCATCGTAAATCCGGGAGTTGAAGTCATTGATGACATTCATCACGCTAAGGTAGAGGAAATTCTCGACATGCCCCCTGGCAAGTTTCAGCAACCTGTTAATGATATACAGATCTCTGCGGAGGATGTTTTCAACATCTGGACGGTTCACTTTGACCGCAACATCCTTTCCGTTGTAAACTGCCCTGTATACTTGCCCCAGGGAAGCGCCTGATATCGCCTCTGTATTGAAACTGTCAAAGCGATCCGAGATGGGACCGAGATTGCGCTCAATTATTGGCTTAACCTCAGCGAAAGGGGCGGGCGGAACCTCATCCTGAAGCTTCTCGAAGGACTTTATATATTCCCGGGGAAGAAGATCCGGCCTTGCGGAAAGGACCTGGCCGAGCTTGATGAAGGTGGGACCAAGGCTTATGAACGCATTTACGGCTTTCACGCCGTTCCTTTCACGCCTGTAGCTCCATGTCGATTCCTCCTCGCTCTTGGCCTCGTCCCTGTCCTTCAGGTATCTTCTGAAAACCGGATATAACTTGAAGAATATCCTTATCTCGGATCTTCTTGCCCCCTTCAGGACGTTATCGTCAAACTGCATTCAAACTCCCATTACCTTTTATAATAATAGGTTTTCAGGGATATTTTCCCCTGCGTATTATTGCATAGACGTACCCAACAGACCCTAAGCCAAGCCTCAGCAAATTCACCACGCCATGGTTTTCCCTGAGCGGTTTTCCCTTAGTCACAAGACCCCATTCAGTCCTGTGCTTCCTTCTCAGCTGGTATCTTCCGTATCCGTTCCAGAATGCCTGCTTCAGGAATGCGCCTGTTCCGGACCTGGTACTATTATGGACCGTGCAGTTGCCGCAGGTCTCTGCCCTGTATCCCTGGGAAACAGCCCTGAAGTTCAGGTCTATGTCTTCGGCTGTTACGAAGGATTCGTCAAATCCGCCCAGTTTCAGGAATGTGCCTTTCCTGTAGCAGAGGTTTGCCGAGGGCGATGTGATCTCAAATCCCTTAACAAACAGCTTTACCCTCTCCAGCCTGAATTTCTCAACGCCTGCAGGAATGGTATTTCCTGCTATGACATCCGCACCTGAAGTAATGGCTCTTTCGTATGATTCAACAAGGTCAGAAGAAGCCACCACATCCCCGTCCAGGAATAGGACGTAATCGCCTCTGGCCAGTTGCACACCAATATTCCTGCCACCTCCCCTGGAACTTCTCTCCCTCCTGAAGGCTATGGGAAGAACTGCTGAATAATGCTGGATAACATCGGCAGTATTGTCCTTACTATATGAATCTACTATTACAATCTCGTGGCCACTGCACTGATCCATCAGGCTGTCCAGAAGCAGAGGAAGATTTTTCCCCTCATTCTTTGTGGTAACAACTATGGATATCAAAACCTTCTATGGCTCCACAGGGGCCATCAGACCCAGTCCATTCTGTCCACTTCCC
>JAKAQT010000117.1 GCA_021819605.1 Thermoplasmata archaeon | reverse complement strand
CCTCAGAATGAAGCACAACCCCATATTCGTGATCACGATTAAAATTCTTCTGGAGAAATTCACTTCCAGGCCCATCCATTGTGATTTATGATGTTTAATTCAACAGAATTCTTTGCTGGTGGCTTACATCATTGTCAGTGGCAATTCAGCGATACAATGAAATAATACCTTTTGATAATCGTCTCTATAGATTATGGCGAGGAACGAGATTTCAATGATGCCCGTATCAGGTTGGAAAAGGCACTTCTGGGGTAAATTTGTGGGATTTGGCCTCCTTTTTATAGGGGCTGGATTCTATGTTGCCTGGTCCATAGTCTTCAATACCTGGGCCGATGTTGGCCTTACTTCTTTCGTTATACCAATGGTTATTTTTGGGGCTCTGGAGCTTGTTTTAGTTCAGAACAAAATAAGGGAAGAAGATTCAACCTCATCGATGTAATCATGCAGTATAATTCTCTCCAGAATCTGGAATAATTCGTAATTTTCTGGCATAGTGACCATCGGAATAAATGCATTCGGAGTAGGTATATCCCTTTCCACCAGCCAGCGTTTCAGGTGGTTCAATGTCGAAATCATCAAGCTTTAGTGCCTCCATGTAGCTTTCCGTCAGGCTCCTGGTCCTGAACAGGAATATATTGGCACTGTTATAGATTATGGAGCGGCTTTCATTTGCCATGAAATCTGTCACATTCTGGGATATACTGATTATGGCAGTTCCCGAGTGCCTTGAATGCCTCACCAGAGAATCCAGAATCTGTGTACTGGCCCTGCTTTTGAGAAAGAGGTGGCATTCATCCAGGACGACTATCTTGTTTCCCCGTAGAACGTCAATTGTGCTCATCACTGCACTCAATATCCCATGAAGTCTATTATCCCACGACTCATCGTTAACTGTGCCTGGACGCACAACAGCTATGTGTGAGGATTCGCCGGATTCGTTTTCATTTTTGCATGCCCGGGTAATATTTTCACGCAAATGAGTGACATCCTCCATCTCTTTGACCTCGATCACTGAACATTCAGACCTGAAAAATGAGCAGCCGTACTCTTCGAGAGGATCAAAAATGATTACTGACAGATCACTCCTCTGTTCTATGTATCTGGAGATTATATACTTGGCAAAAAATGACTTTCCTGATCCTGTTTCTCCCAGTATAATTGAATTGTGCGATGCTCCCCTGAAAAAATCCAGATATACGGGCTGTTCGTTAAGATCGTCATAGCCCAGCGTGATGCCATGTCTTTCTGTATTGCCCGCTGACAGAAAAGGAAGAAGAGATGAGACTGATCTGGTGTTCATCAAATAATTTACATTAAGGTCTGTGCCAAATGGCATGTAATTGCCTGAAGTCCTCCGGCCGGTGTTTATTGATACAAATTCAAGTCCGAGTTTTTTCATGGCATTTTCCACTCTCGATATGTTTTCCTTAAGAATTGCAGGATGATCTGCAAATATTCTCAGAGTGGCCGCTGCTATTGTGGGCCGGATGCCACTGTTCTCCAGAAGTTCAAGCATATGCTTTCCGTCCTGCACCTGAAGCTTCAGCCTGTTGCCAGAATTTGTAAAACTTGAACCGGCATTTCTCATCTCTGCAGACCTCTCAGCTATAATGCGCTTCAAATATTTCGACGAACGGGCTGCCTCGATATTCTTCGATGATAGGGTGATGGTAAAATCTATTCCCATTGATCTGAGTACCTCAATATATGAAGATCCTAATTCATAGCTGGAATCCTTCAGTGAGAGATCTGCAAAATATCTTGAAGCTTTATTGAAATGCCTGTACTTGTGGATCAGCGAAATCATTTCCATTGAACTGACAGCAGAGGGATCAGAACTCCCGTTATTTCCTGACTGCCGGTATCCGCTCTCAGCCATTATTTCCAGTAGTTGGACAATACCGGCACTTCTAAATGTGAAACCCATGGAATCCAAACCGTCCCTGACTTTCTCTGTAAGTAAGATTATCTCTTCATCCAAGCTGTTTTTAGACGAACGCTGGTCCTGAACAATGACAAAGTTCCGGATTCTCTGCTGAGCGTGGCCTGGATATTCCCCATGATCAGCCGTGGATACTGTCAGGAAACTAAATTTCATTTCCGCATCATTAATGATTTTCTCCAGTGAATTATAGATTCTGTACTGCTCGCTATTGCGCGTTTCCAGGATGTTCATTCCCCCTATTTCGGTAATGGTGAAAATCAAACTGCCCATGGCGAAAGTGGTCATTTCTCCGTGGTCAGTAATCCCTATGATTGACCTATTTTCGACAATCTTCCTTGCCGTTGTATATTCTGCCCATGCCATGAAAACTTCCAGAATAGTGCGATTCTGGTATTTGAAGACTATGAGGATAACCGGGGCCATTACGAACAATGACGCATAGTTTCCTGTAAACCTGTACAGTAAAAATGAGATAACTGCAAGCATAAAGATAGACAGCAGTCTCCAGATTTCTATACCCAGCAATGTAGGCCGATAGTTTAGAAGATTTGTGGGGATTCGCTGCCTTATCATCCCTGATACCCTTTACGATATTTCAGTTCCTCATTCTTCACATCCTCAAGGATGGATTTCTTATCCATCTTACCCGCCTTTAACCCTGATACAAGTCTGTAGTCTGCCGCAGGTGCCAGAGCAATTGATGACATTGCCCTTACTGGATTACCTGTGCTGGCCGTATCCATGAATGATGTGGCGACGCCGGCAGTTCTGGATGCTATTCCACCAAGGGTCATGCCTCCAATGAAACTCATCATTGGAGCTGTGGAAAGGTTTCTTCCGGAAAACATAAGGTATCCTGGAAGGATAGACGGGAGGAACAGGAATGCAAGATTCAACACCGCATCCGCAGAAAATATTCTTGCAAGCATCAGAGAAAGCATAACAGCAAAAGGAAAGAACATGAACTCCAGGACAAGTTCCCACGCCATTTTGGCATATTTAACCCCAATATCAAGGCAGGCAAGAATTGTTAGCACAGGCATTATGAGTATGAAGAGGATCATCAAGGCCTGACGGAACACAAGGACTGCCAGAAGTGATGTGACTGCAATGAAGTATGCCGAAAGAAGAAGAAACCTGGCAATTACTGATACGGTTGATGATTGGCTCCCAGTACCTGCCACGGCACCTGAGCTGAAAACGCTGTAAAAGCTGTACCAGTCTACATTGCCCCTGTCAAAGAGTATTTCAAAAGGTACCTGAAGTCCAGAAAGAAGCAGGGACATTATTGCCATGGAACCTGCCGCCACGGTTATGGAAAGAAATATTCTGATGAGCTGGTTTCTGTATACCGTACCGGGACTGCCTCCCGATCCAGCTATAAGAAATATGACTGAAAACCCCAGCACAAGGCTGATCATTGCCGGAAAGATGTTCCCGTAAAGGTACGAATACAGTCCCATGTAAGAGCTGTTTCCCATTGCAAAGCCCAGATAGGCCATGTTGCCCTGAAGACCGTATTTTATGGCAAAATTCCAGATCAGATTCAGAAGAGGCGTGTAGATTCTGGTGAGGGCCTTCACCGCGTAAAGAATGATCTGAATTAGCTCCTGATATCCAATCATCTCATGAACCGGTCACAATGTAGTTTACAACGGCATAAAGAACTCCGCTGATTGCAACAACATAGATGAACGTGCCAATCAGTGCATTCTTGAGCCTTGCACGAGCTTCAAAGCGGCGGTTCTCGTCTGAGCCGAAGAAACTAATGGCTATTGGAATCCAGAGAACCGCTATTATGACAGCAGATATGGATATCACCACTTCGTAAAGCCTGTTGACGATGGTGGTCAGCTGTGTACTTGTGGCAATCTGTGCATTTATTATATTAATTACATTAAGTACCATTCATTAATTAAATGACAAGGTTATATAAAAAATAATTTGATTCTACCTGCTGAAGTTTTTTGATTCTTCGGGCCTAGTGACCTCTTCTCTCAAATTTTGCACACAGTTCCTGGCTTCGCCAAGGTACTCTGTCATTCGTGCTGAGCCCTCAGGCTTTACGGATGCTGACACGCATGAAGCGGCATGTTATCCGATCTGTCTCACTTATGTCTGCCGGCGGAAACTGCAATTTGTTGGGAGAAAACATAAAGTTTAGGTGGCTTTCATCCTCCATCTCATGAAAGGGGGGCTTTTCGCTCGCAAATGTTAA
This sequence comes from Thermoplasmata archaeon, assembly GCA_021819605.1. Lineage (GTDB taxonomy): Archaea > Thermoplasmatota > Thermoplasmata > Thermoplasmatales > Thermoplasmataceae > UBA509. The sequence goes on along the minus strand of JAKAQT010000117.1, from coordinate 26 downwards.
AAATTGAGGCGAAGGGCAGTGATCAT
>JAKAQT010000116.1 GCA_021819605.1 Thermoplasmata archaeon | reverse complement strand
GAATATCCCGGCACCAATGAGCGCAAATCCACCATACGTGAACAGGGTGTTATTTTCCTTCAGGATGAAATAGCTGAAAATTATTGACAGGGCTGGGACTGCAAAGAAAAAGGCCGAGATCTCCGACACGGAATACTTTGTGTAGAGTCTCATGTAAATCCAGTAGGCCACAGACGTGCTCAGTGCCCCCATGTATATCATTATTACAAGGAACTGAGGTGTCAGCCTGGAAAAGTTCACAAGGTGGAATGGGAAAACAACTGCCGCAACAATGGGGAGTGCATATAGAAACTGCAGGGAGTTCACGGTCATGCTTCCCACCTCAAGGAGGTACTTGCGGAAGAATATTGTTGCCAGAGACCAGCTGATGGCGGCCAGAATAAGAAGCACAAGCCCCAGTCCAGGTTTTATGAAGAGCTGCTGGATGAAAATAAAAATGAGCCCGGCAAAACCCACAGCAGTTCCAGCTATCCTTGCCCTGGAGAGTTTCTCCCTCAGCAGCATTGCAGACAGTGCGATGGTGATAACCGGATATGAATATATTATGATTGATGAGAGTGCTGAGCTTTCCGTTGATTCTCCAACAAACCAGAAGCCCATGAAAAATATCAGGTTAAGAAGAGAGAATACCAGAATCTTCAGGTTCGTGGCCAGATCCCGTGGAAAGTGGATTCCTTTCCTGAAGATTACGAAGGATGCTATGGCTGCAAAGAATATGCGGAAAAACAGGAGTGATAGCGAGGACTGGTAAACAATGGCGAATTTAACAAGTGGGTAGTTCAGGGCCCAGAATGAAGCCATTGCTATGAAGCCCGCTGTATCCTCTGCTCTTGACACAGAATGTGCATTCACTTCAAAAATAAATCCTTATTGTGTTTCCGGGGTGACCAGATGACACTAAAGGGTTAAGTAAACTAGGGCTATTTGGCAATCATGCCGGATCAGCTTTTCAGCGACAGAGTCTCGATCCTGGAGTATTTCCACAAGCACGGAATTCTTGTCTCGCCGCAGGCACTTAACATCATACTGGAAAGGAGCATGGGGTCGCTTATACCAAGGCTCCTGTCGCAGGAGGTTGAATCAGCAGGATATATTGATGATAAGACTGTCAGAAAGCTGATTCGCGGTGAACAGAAAACCGAGAGAATGGATTATGAGGTCAACCTGCCGGACATAAGGGTGAACAGCACGGTTGAGGACTTCCGGAAGATGTTCGTGAGCAGGTACGAGAAGCTGAGGAAAATCGTATCACTTTCCGGGACAATGCGCGGATCCATGGACATAAGGACGGCAAAGAAGACATACGGCGAGGTGAAAATTGTTGGCATGGTATCTTCCGTGGATGTCACCAGAAACGGCCACAAGCGTGTACTGCTTGAGGACATGGACGACAGCATCCAGGCAATAATCATGAAGGACAAGGGGCTGTCCAACGAACTCATCATCCAGGACGAAGTCATAGGCGTAATCGGATCTGTCAGCCGGGGGCCAGGTGAACCTGTTCTCTTTCCAAACGAAATTGTCAGGCCGGACATACCTTACCGTGTCATTGAAGATACGGGAAAGGAACCGGTATATGTCGCATCACTATCCGATATTCATGTGGGTTCCAAAACATTCAGGAAGGATGATTTCCGCAGGCTGCTGAACTGGATAAAGTCCTCCGACAAGGAGGCAGCAAATTTGAAATATCTGATTCTCAGCGGTGATGTTGTTGATGGTATCGGGGTCTACCCAGGGCAGGAGGACGATCTGGAACTCATAAACCCCTCTGAGCAGTACGGAAAACTGGGTGAATACCTTAGCGAGATCCCGGAGGACATACAGATATTCGTCATGCCTGGAAATCACGATGTTGTCAGGCTTGCCGAGCCTCAGCCGTATTTTACCGGTAAGCTGAAGGAGATCTTTCCGGAAAATGCAGTAATGCTTCCAAACCCTTTCAACCTGAAGCTGGAGGGCAAGAACGTTCTGCTTTACCATGGAATGTCTCTCAATGACATGATTGAGCTTGTTCCCGGCGCCAATTATACGTCCATAGGAAAAGCCATAGAAGAAATGCTCAAGAGAAGGCATCTTGCCCCGAAATATGGGGGTAAGACACCCCTCATCCCGTCGCCCAATGACTATCATGTTATTGAGGAAGTCCCTGATATTTTCATAACGGGCCATATACATTCCCACTATCTGGGGAACTACAGGGGAGTCAGGTATGTGAACTCGTCAACCTGGCAGTCACAGACGGACTATCAGAAGATGATGAATTTCTCCCCAAACCCATCAATAATGACAATGTTTGATCTTCACTCAAGATCTACGGTGATAAAAAATTTTGAAAATCCCTGACCAGGAAATCAGAAAGTTTTCTTGATTATCTCTTCAATCTCTTTCCTGAATGTGCCAACAAAATCCGACACAGCCTCATCCTTTATGGAACTGGGTGTGCTGATGAGACCTATCTCGGCCGTGACCTTGGCCATCCTTGCCATGGCATCGTATTCCTTGAATTTGCTCTCCATGAATTTTTCAAGTATGCTCATAATCTCGTTCTTGATCTCATCATTCTGGTTTATTTTCCTTTTAAGATATTCCTTCACAAGGTCCTTGATAATCTCATGAAGGGCCTCAAAATAGAGGTCTTCCGAGGGCATTGCCTTGAAGAAGTTGCTCAGGTATCTTTCAATGTCATCTGCCACAGATCATCAGTCAATCTTTGTAAATAAATTCTGCCATCAGGCATGTTTTTCTGTATGGCACGGTTAAGGGGTAAATCCGGTTAAAGATTCCGGGCACAGAAAATACGCAGTGGATGGTTAAAGATAAATAAAACCATTGGATATGGAAGAACTCACTGCCTTTCAATCTAGGTTCAGTGACTACTGGATTGCAGAAATTTCAGAGGTGTAACATTGAAGAGAAGTTCAAGAGACTGGAAAAAGCGCGGTAAAATGCGCTGGAAATGGAGAAAAAAGAGAATTCGAAGACTGAAGAGAGAACGAAAGGCAAACAGAGAGTAACGGGAGCATGGGGTAATCAGGCCATCCTAGCGGGCTCCAGTCAGGTTATGATTAACTATGGGTCACCTGAATTTATGATGAGTGACTGGAACTATGAACCAGGAAGAGACCCGTAGATCTGGGTTCGAATCCCAGTGCTCCCATTTGTTTTGACCGGCTCCCGCCGGAATTTGTACCTCAAGGATCAAATCCTCACCATCACGAAAAAGTTTCTCCACAGCGGATCTTCCTTTTTCCGCTGCTTCTTTGGTCATGAGATTTTCATAGATTGTGGTGGTCTCAATGCGGGCATGTCCCAGCAGGATTTGTACCAGCCTCAGATCGTTGGTGTTCCTGTACAGATAAGTTCCGTAGAAATGTCTGAATGAGTGTGGATGCAATTCCGGTAATCCGATTCTCATTCCTATCTTCTTCACCATTGAGCGGATATACTCATAGGGCATCCTCCCCTGGTCAGTGGTAAGGAGGGCCCGCTGATCAGACTGCATCCTGTATTTCTCAAGGTAGACTGTTATGTGTTCCTGCAGTTTTGAGGGAAGAGGGACATGTCGGTCCTTCTCTCCCTTCTCGGATCTCACGTAAAGCATACCGTCCCTGATGTCTTCGATGTTTACCTTTACGAGCTCACCAACCCTCACTCCGGTGTAGGCAAAGAGCTCGATTATCAGCCTGTTACGGTACCATACCTCCCTGTTCTTGTGTACATCACAGAACTCAAGTATCTTCTTAATCTGATCCGGAGAGGGCACAAAGGGATCAGGGGATGGCTCCTTTTTCAGCCTTGGCATTCTCAGGCCCTGCCCAATGAAAGAAAACCAGTGCTCTAGATCCATCATCTCTATCCTGATTGTCTTCTTTTTGATTCCACCCCTCTGCCTTGACTCTATGTACTCGTATATCTTTTTCAGATCCGGCTTGAAGATGTCTATGTTCTTTGAGAGCCATCTGATTCTCCTGACTCGCCTCTCGGCTGTCATCAGGGAGTCGCCTTTCCCTACCCTCTCCATGTAGAATTCATTAAGTTTAAGCTCAAAATCAGTCATTTCACATCCCTCACAAATGCCCTGTCCTTTGAATCATACCTGTATCCCGCCAGCTTCATGTTTTCTGACAGTCTTTTGAACTCTTCAGTTTCCAATCTCAAAGTTATGAGGAATTTATCCTCTGAGATCTTAAGTTTGTATTTG
>JAKAQT010000115.1 GCA_021819605.1 Thermoplasmata archaeon | reverse complement strand
CCCAGCCTTCCAACAAAGTCCACTGCCATTGCAACGTCTGATGAATCCGGCAGGCCCTGAACATTCACATCATGTATGAGAGAATACAGAACAAGGCGTATGGCATGGCTCTTTGATGCTGGAGCCACCATATTGCCGGATATTCTTGACTTCTTAATCACTGCCATCATGCATGATCGGCCTCACAACCATTGTTTTACCCCTGCGTGAAAAACAATCCACAAGGGGGCCTTCCTGCCCCTCCCTGAATAGAGCGAAAACAGCCGGGCCGTTTCCAGTGATGCCTGATGCAATGGCACCATAACGGTCCGCTGTTCTGATGGGTTCCATGCTGTATCCCAGGTGCTCGGCCACAAGCCTTCCGTTAAGGTTCATGGCGCCTGTTATGTCTCCCGACCTGGCAAGGCGTACTGCCTCCATGAATTCAGAACTGTGTTGGCGGAGGATCTCTGGCCCTGCAATCCCACGCTTTCCGTCAAGCAACAGTACGAACACGGTTTCCCAATCGAAGTCAATTCTCTGTTCGATTGCCATTGCTGTGTTGTTTGTCAGGAAACTCCCTCCATGATATGCGGCCACTGCATCGTCAAATGCCCCAGTCACGGATAGCCCGGCCTCCCTTGATATGAGGGCTGAAAGCCGCGGAGGGTAGCCTGAAATGCCGGTGGCCTTCTGGAGGCTTTCAATCAGTGCCACCGAAACTGCGCTGCTGCTCTTCAGCCCCATGCCGGCCGGAATTCCGGAATTGATCCTGGCACCGTACCTCTTCCCTGTTGATTTGTGGAAGTATTCCATCACAGCGTTGACAAGATCAGACTGTTGAACCTCAATACCACGCTCCATGACGCAGGATTCAGCCTGCAGATCAACAGCAACTGCTGCCCCGTATCCTGTTGGGATGCCGTTCAGGATGGATATTCCCCCGTGGCCTACTGAGCATATTCCTTCATGTATGCTTTCCATTTTTCCTCCATTTCGGCCGCAGCCGCTCGCGATATCCTTGAGGATGGGAGTATGCCTTCGTAGAGATAGAAATCCGCAAGAACAAGCGCAACCATTGCCTCTGCTACCGCCACGCCACGAACGGCAACAACCGGATCATGCCTGCCAATTACCGATATGCTTCCAGGTTCCATTGTATCCAGATCCACGGTCTTTGCCGGTTTTCTTATGGAGCTTGTGGGTTTGAACGCACATCTCACAACAATATCCGATCCCGTGGTTATTCCCCCCAGGATCCCGCCGGACAGGTTCCTTTCAGTACGCAGATCTCCTGAGCTATCCCTCACAATTGAATCGGAGGCTTCACTTCCCTTCATGCCTGCACTCCTGAAACCAAGACCATACTCGAAACCTGTGGCTGCAGGCACTGACATTATTGCCGAGGCCAGAGCTGACTTTATCTTCCAGAAAACAGGATCGCCCATTCCCGGAAAAACACCCGATGCCAGGACTTCAACAATACCTCCGGCACTGTCGCCCTCCGAGAACAGCCTGCTTATTATTTCAGAGAATTCTGCATCCCATTCACTGTTCCTTGCCCTGGTGGGAAAACGTTTAGATCCCATTGCCTCTGAGAACGTGACTGTATCATTATCACCTCTTCCTCCAATTGACTTAAGGTAGGCAGCAACCTGTGTGCCTGCAAGCATGAGAAGTTTCTTTGCCACGGCACCGCCTATGACCCTTGAAAGTGTCTCCCTGGCACTGCTGCGGCCTCCACCCACGTAATCCCAGTTTTCCCTTCCGTATTTCTTTATGAATGAAAGATCGGCATGTCCCGGCCTGGGAAGGTGGGAAACATCCCGATAGAGGAGAGGTTGGGGATCACTGTTCCTCACCATAACCGTAACAGGCGATCCTGTTGTGTATCCGTTGTATGTACCACTGACTATATCCGGATTGTCCTCTTCCCTGCGCCCGGACACAAGTTTCCTCCCTGTCCTGCGGAAACCCAGCTCAAACCTGAGGTCTTCCTGTGACAGGGGCAAACCTGCAGGTATACCGTCAATAACAGCGCCAACATATTTGCTCGCACTTTCCCCGAAAGTAGTGAGAACAAGATGCCTCCCCATGCTGCTAACCATGATTCACCTCATCCCATGTCACGTCAATCCTTTTCCCCAGCCATATTCTTTCAGCTTCGATGGCCTGCTCAAGGAGTATCTGCTCACCAGTGATAATAGTTGTCATGCCATTTACACTCTTGATAAAATTTGTTCCTCTCTCCCCGTAATTGAAGTTAATGGCGATCTTGCAGCTTATGGCAGGGAATTCAAAGGTTCCAGACGATATTGCATTCACGGCAACATAACCCTTAATGGGCAAATTTGATTTGAAATCCCGCACTTCTGCTTCCCTGAATCCCAGATCAACAAGACGATCGGATATGCTGTAACCTGCCTCAGGGTTCCTGCATATTATTCCAATGCCCATCCCCAGGTCCGAAAGGGCTATTGCCGATGTCATGGCAGCAGATCCAGATCCAAGTATTATGGCCTGCTGGCCTGATGTCTTTGGGATAAAGGGGGCCACAATGTTTCTGAGCGCCATATAATCCGTATTGAAGCCTCTGCTTCCTCTCACTGTATTCACATTTCCACAGCGTACTGCTTCCTGGCTCAGGGATTCAACCATTGCATGAACATCAGCCTTGTATGGCTTGGTAACGTTGAATCCATCGTAGTTCCTCATAAGGTTGTGGATTGTTGATGCAAGCGCACCACGATTCACATCAAATATCTCATATGCTGCACTTATGCCGGCTTTCCGGAATATTGCCCCGTGAATCTGCGGTGAAAGAGTGTATCCAATATTTTCGCCAACAATGGCAAACCGGAGCGTTCCCTCAGGCGAATTCCCTGTCAAGAAACTCCTCCAGCATTTCAACGGGTACTGACTTCACCTCTGCCTTTCCGGCCTCCCTGATAAATGGCATCAGTATTTTCCCCTGTCTGGATTTCTTGTCTCTCACAAGTGCATTCTTCAGAATGGAAATATCAGGATGCTGTTTCAGATCCTTATGTGATACCGGCAGATTGAAAGACCTGAGAACATCCTCAGTTCCCGCACTTCCTTCTGGAGGAATACCCATGAGTTCCACTCCAAACCTGTTTTCCATAATCATTCCCACGGAGATGGCTTCTCCATGCGTGATGGCGAATCCTGATGCCGCCTCCAGTGAATGGCCTATGGTATGTCCGTAATTCAGGATGTTCCTGATATTCTTCTTTTCAAGGGGATCATTGTTAACCACTGTCATCTTGTCCTCAATGCACCTTTTCACAGCCGACATCAGAACAGATCTTTTCCTGCCTGCTATCTTACTGGAGTTATCCAGCATCAGTTTCAGTAAATCACGATCCATTATGAACCCGTATTTCAACATTTCAGCTATACCGGATCTGTATTCCCTTTCGGGAAGAGTGTAAAGAAAATCGCCGTTTATCCAGATCTCTTCTGGGAAATAAAAAGTCCCCACGAGATTTTTCGTGTTTCTGAAATTAATCCCTGTCTTTCCCCCAACCGCCGCATCCACCATACCAAGAAGGGTGGTGGGCACATTTATGGTCTTAACGCCACGCTTGAAAACAGAGGCAGCGAATCCAACAGCATCTGTGACACTGCCCCCTCCTACCGGAATAACATAGTCTTCCCTGCCAATATTATTTTCCAGCATTATCTCCAGAAGGCGTTCAAATCCATGGAAGCTCTTGAGATTTTCCCCGTCCTCCACCGCAACACTGATTATGCTGTCTCCACGGGCAGAGTCAACAGGATTCCTTATTGTTTCAGAATAAAATACAAGTTTACGGCCCTTCAGCCGCGATATTTCTGCCCATAGATCATTAACTTCACGATATGGCTTTTTCGTTGATGAATCCATCCGCACAGTTTTCGAATTACCTGCCAAGCGCATCTTCCAGCTTCCGAATCTGTATCATCAGGCTCTTAAACTGTTTTATCGTCAGCTGCTGTTCACTGTCACTCCTGGCATTATCCGGATCTGGGTGGACCTCAACAAGTATCATATCTGCACCAGCGGCAACTGCCGACAGGGCCAGAGGGATGACCAGATCCCGCTTTCCAGCAGCATGACTGGGGTCCACGCAGATTGGGAGATGAGTCCTCTGCTTCAGTACTGGTACAGCACCGATGTCAAGGGTGAATCTTGTGGAATTTTCAAATGTCCTTATGCCCCGTTCACAGAGTATAACTGATCTGTTTCCACCCTGCAGTACATATTCAGCGGAACCAAGCAGTTCATCAATTGTGTTTCCCATCCCTCTCTTGAGCAGCACTGGCTTCCTCAATTCGCCGAG
>JAKAQT010000013.1 GCA_021819605.1 Thermoplasmata archaeon | reverse complement strand
TCCGATCTTCCCCGAAGGCGCTGCGCGTGGTGAACCTGTAGAAGTAGATCACGCCATTCCTTTCCCGCCCGTACATTATATGCTCCACGGACTGTCCTTCAGGAAGGTGCCCCATTGCCTCGGGGAATTCGGGAGAAAAGTGGAGCTCAAAATTATCGCCCTCCCCCTCTATCCAGTATGAGTTATTTCCACTGACGTAGTCCCTGAGTTTCTTTGCATCTATTGAAGGGCCCATGGGGCATCAGTTTATCTGGCTATATAGGTTTTTTACTCCGGTATGCATGCAAGGTTATGTATTACATAACTGAAGAGGACGTCAGGAAGAACCTTGGAATGAAGGAGACCATCGATGCCATGGAGACAGCATTCTCTGAATACGGGAATGGAATGGCAGCCACCAGCCCAAGGGACAGGCTGATAATTGGCGGCGTTGTTTACAACACCATGCCCGGTGTCATTGAGAAGTACCATCTGGCAGGCCTGAAGACATATATAGCTTCAAAGAACGGAGCAAGGTTTGTCGTGGCGGTGTTTGACACCCGTTCCATGGATCTGGTTGCGGTCATTGAAGCCAACCGCCTTGGGCAGGTGCGAACAGGGGCACTTCCTGCCATGGTCACATCCAGGATCGTGAAGGACAGGAATCCGGACATATGCATAGTTGGGTCAGGATTCCAGGCTGAAACCCAGCTGGAGGCCCTTCTTGCCATATACGACCCGGGGAATGTTTACGTATACTCAAGGAACTTCGGCAATGCAGGTTCATTCGCAGAAAGAATGTCCCGCCTCCATGGGATACAGGTCAAGCCCGTTAAAAGCGTGGCCGAAGGAACCAGGAAAGCCAGGATAGTCAATACAATAACAAATTCCAACGAGGCCATTTTCTCCAGGAAGGACCTTGGCCAGGACTATCATGTCAACCTGTGCGGCGGCAACCTGCCCAACAGGAGGGAGGCAGCTGAGGATGTGCTCACAGGATCTGAGGTCATAATAGCAGAAAACCTTGACCAGGCCCTGAAGGAATCCGGCGAGATCATAGGCTTCCATGAGAACCATCCTGATAGGCAGATAACGGAGCTGAAGGACTTCATCACCGCAGGGAAAGGGGATTTCAGCAGGTCGGTATTCAAGTCCATGGGCATAGGCCTGGAAGATGTGGCTGCAGCATATGTTGTGCTGAAGAACATGTCCCTCATTGACTGAATGGATGCCATGATCATGAGCTGCTCATGAGGTCGGCAAGGGCAGCTTTCAGATCCGTGTACCTGAATTTGTATCCGAGTTCCGTGGCCCTTCGGGGAACCACTTTCTTCCCCTTGGCCAGCACGCTGGACACCTCCCCCATCATGAGCCTGATGACAGTTATGGGAATCCGCACCCTGGATCCCTTGTGCATGACTTCGCCCAGGGTAGCCGCAAACTCATTCATTGTGGGCACCTGTGGATCGGAAGCGTTCAGGGGACCGGACACCTTGTCATTTTCAAGCGCAAACAGGACAAGCCCGACCTCGTCGTCTGCATGTATCCATGGAAACCACTGGTTTCCCGGGCTTATGGGACCACCTATGCCCTTCCTGAAAACAGATGCAAGCTGTGGCAGGGCACCCCCCTTCATGGTGAGCACAACGCTTGTCCGTATGAGAACAACCCTCACGCCCATTTGGGCTGCTGCCATGGCCTCCTTTTCCCATGCCGATACCAGGTCACCCCAGAAATCCCTGCCTGGCGGTGAACTTTCATCCACTTCACTGTCGTCAAAGCTGTCATAACCGTAAATGCCTGAGGCTGATCCGTTTATGAGTACAGCAGGTTTTTCTACGCACTTGCTTATGGCGTCCACAATCTGCTTTGTGGCTTCCACCCTGGAATCCCAGATTTCCCTCTTGTAATTCCCCTTCCATTTCTGGAAGATGGGGGCGCCGGAAAAATTCATTACAACTGCAGATCCCTCAAGATTCTGCTTCCAGTCATCCCTGGTATAATCCCACCTGATGTGTTCCGTGATTTCAGGAAACATCCTGCGGCTCTTCTCCACATCCCTGGCAAAGATCTTGATGGCGTATCCATCTTCAACAAGTGACTTGATGACGCTGCTTCCTATGAGACCTGTTGCACCGAAAACTGAAACTGTGCTTGCTTTTCCTTCCATGATGGTAAATTGTTCATTGAGATTTAAGGTATCATAAAGAAAATGTTCAAATTTTCACAATTGGGGGATGAAGTGGTTATTCTCCCAGGATTTCCTTTGCGGCCTTTATGGGAACAATGCAGATTATCTTCATGTCCTCCGTTGCTGTCATGCCGTGCCTCAGGTTGGGCGGGATGAATATGAAGTCCCCTCCAGATGCCGTCTTCTCCGTGTCTCCAAGGGTAACTTTGCACTTTCCAGAGACAACGAAAATTTCATGTTCATAGTCATGGGAGTGGTATGGCGTGCTTTTGCCCTTCCCCACCGTGATAAGCCGCATGGAAAAAGTCGGAGCGCCATCCCTGTGGGTTATGAGCCAGCGGATAGCCGCACCTCCCGGCATTGGTACCTCCTCAACCTCAGAAAAATTCTTCACGAATCCAGCTTCTGTCTTTTGCATGAATATGTTATGGGCTGACTGAATATAAGCCTTGACTGATACCGGTAACATAATTGCCCATGGTCAAAGATCCTGCCATAAAACGCCATTTCAGCATCATTGCGTTGATTACGGCGGTATGAACAAAACGCTCACAGGAGTTATGAGGTTGAAGTAAAAAATAGAAGCAAAAATATGGTTCGGTATCCGGGTTATGGCTCGCGCACAGCTGAAATTAAGTATTCCGGATTTATTGGCGTATCTGTTATGCGAAGGCCGGTGGCAACCTCTATTGCCCTTGAGAGAGCCACGGGTGTACCTATTGTAGGTGCTTCCCCAAGGCCCTTTGCCTTTGAAGGCAGCGTGGATTCGCTGCTGTGCAGGATGAGCCTGTAACGCGGCACCATGGTTGCCTTCACGACTCCGGCATCAGCGATAGATGATGTTATCATCTGCCCGTTCTGGTCAAACATAAGCCCCTCGTAAAGGGTCTGCCCTATGCCTTCTGCGCATCCCCCGGCATTCTGCCCTGTGGCATTGTCCATGTTGAGTACCTTTCCAAGATCATAGTATGAGATGCATTCATCAACCTTGACCCTGCCGTATCTGTCTGTGCTCACTGTAATCAGGTTTGCGCCAAGGCTTGTGTAGGGTTTGTCATAGTGAAAATATTCATACGAATCCCACTTCCCGTCAAGGAGCCTGGCAACGGAATATTTCCCGTACTTCTTCTCCACCTGCTCCCTGAGCTTGCGTGCTGCCTCCACAAGTGCGGAACCTCCCATCATTGCGGATCTGCTTCCCCATGCGCCAACACCTTCCTTCAGCTGGTCAGTGTCTCCCTTCTGCCATTCCACTATTTCAGGATCAACGCCAAGCTCGTCGGCAAGGATTGACTTCACAAAGAGATCATGCCGCTGGCCATGTGCCGTTCCGCCCAGCCAAACCTTGATGCCGCGGTTTTCAACAAGTATCCTGGCAGTTTCGCCAGGCATGGTTGCCGGCACGAGGACAAACCATCCGAAACCGACGTTGCCTTTCTTCCTGTGCCCATTGTAGTCCATTGCCTTCACCGCCTGTTCAAGGAATGGCTTTGAAGCCTCAACGGTAAGCCCTGTCGGGCTCACAAAAGGTTCCCGGGTTGCGTTGATCATCCTGACATCAACAGGATCCATATGGAGCTCATCAGCAAGCCTGTCAACCATTCTTTCCATGAAAAATGCTGCCTCCGGCCTTCCTGCACCCCTGTATGGCCCCTGCGGCACCTTGTTGGTGAGGACGGACAGTGCATGTATACGGGCATTGTTTATCTCATAGGGGCCAGTGATCTGCATGGCGATGAATCTTGATGAAAATTCGCCCGATCCACCAGCAAATGCTCCGCTGTCAACTATGACGTCACCCTTTATCCCAAGGATCCTGCCCTGGCGGTTTGCATACAGTTTCATCCTGCCCACAACGCCCCGTCCCGGCCTGCTGGCCAGGAGATGCTCAGACCTGGTCTCTATCCATTTCACCGGCCTGCCCTCCTTCATGGCGAGCCATGCGGCTACCACATATTCCGGATAGAAGCCCCCCTTCAGGCCAAATGCGCCGCCGGTATCTGTCTGTATGACCCGGACCGCATCCGGCGAAAGTTTCATGACCTCGCAGAATCCCTGCTTGATGGTATGGACACTCTGTGTGCTTATCCATACCGTGAGTCTCTTTCCGTCGTATGCTGCCACAATGCCCCTGGGCTCAATGGGATCGGTTGCAATGCGGTGGTTCACGAAGTGGCCCTCAATGACAACGGGTGCATCCACCTGGAAGTCCTCTCCCAGGTACCTGTCTGCAAGTATGTTTGACTTCAGGCCGGGGTACATTGGTTCAGCAGACATTGCCTTCTCCGGGTCCACTATTGCAGTGAGGGGCTCGTAGTCAACACCAACGGTATCCACGAGATCCTCAGCCTCGTATGCATTCTCTGAATACACAGCGGCAACAGGCTGGCCTACATAGCCAACGTATTCCTTCGCCAGTACGGGGTGCTCAAGATACTCGAAACCGGCACTTGCGCCTTCCCCTACGGAAGCCATCTTCATGTCGATGTCCCTGGAGGTTATGCCCCCCTTTATGCTCTTTATGCGGGCTCTGGGATACGGGCTCCTTACAAAGGCCAGGTGCAGCATTCCTGGCAGGTTTATGTCATCCACAAAGTTTCCCTTTCCAGTGACCATCTTCTCTGACAGATCCACTGATATCACCTGCCTCTCCTTACGGGAATCTCCTCCTCTGTGTATCCCCCTTCCTTTTCCAGGTTTCTCTGTGCCTCCTCTATGGAATCGACTATGCTCTCATAGCCGGTGCAGCGGCACAGGTTTCCGGATATGGCCTCCCTGATATCTTCCTCGCTGACTTTCTTCTTCCTGTTCAGGAGCCAGAATGATGTCAGCACCATGCCTGATGTGCAGTAGCCGCACTGCAGGCCATGCTTGTCAACAAACGCCTTCTGGACAGGGTGCAGCTTGCCCGGAGTCCTGGAGAGTCCCTCAATGGTTGTGATCTTCTTTCCGTCTGCCTGGACTGCAAGTATTGTGCACGACTTCACTGCCCTGCCATCCATTATGACGGTGCAGGCACCGCAATTGGTAGTGTCACACCCCACATGGGTTCCAGTGAGTCCTGCTATTTCCCTTATGAAATGAACCAGCAGCATCCTTGGTTCAACCTCAGCTGTCTTTTTCTCGCCGTTTATTGTTATTGAAACTTCCTTTCCCGTCATTACTACATTCCTCCTGATCTCCTGAATGCATTTTCAAGCGCTTCCATTGTTATGCGCTTCAGGATGTTTTTCTTATACTCAACAGAACCGTATGTATCCGGACTCGGCTGCGATTTCTCAACAACAATGTCGGCAGCCTCACTTATGACTGACTTATGGAATTTCTTACCCAGAAGGTAGTCCTCCGCTTCCGGGATGTACATAGCCTTTGGTCCCATGGATGTGATTGCAATGCCAGCTTCCACAACAGCTCCGTTCTCGAGCCTCAGCTGCACCGCACTTCCAGCCACAGAGAAATTCCATGTGCCTTTTTCGAACTTCACGTAAGATCCGCCTGAGTGTTCCTTCCATACTGGAATGGATATCTCAGTCAGGACCTCATCATGTTCAAGCGCCGTGGTGAAAGTGTCAATGAAGAAGTCCCTTGCCTTTATATTCCTGTTCCCTCCCCTGCCCCTTGCCACGAAGGTTGCCTTCAGCGCAAGCATCACTGCAGGGAGATCGTTGCTGGGATCGCCGTGTGAAATATTCCCACCCACTGTTCCCATGTTGCGGACAAGGGGATCTGCAAGTTTGGAAAGGGCATCCATGAGAATCGGGTACCTCTTCCTTATTGTGTCGGAATATTCCAGATCGGAATCAACGGTCATTGCACCAATCCTTGTGGCATTGCTGCTTTCCGTTATGTAGGAAAGGTCCTTTATTCCTGACAGGCTGATAAGGTACGGTATGGCGGTTATCCTTGACTTGAGCAGAGGAATAAGGCTCTGGCCCCCAGCCAGTATCTTTGCGTCGTCTCCATACTTTTCAAGAAGGTCTATGACCTCATCAACGCCAGTCGGAGCATAGTATTCAAAAGCCGGTGGCATCATAATCCAAATAAGGATTTCAACTATTTAAATGAAATTTTTATGCTGTGAAGACTATATTGATTTAGCCCTTTTTTCAGACATTTTTCCAGCATGCTGTACTACAGATGCTCCATTCCTCCTGATCTTTATGATCTCTGCCATTATGCTCACTGCGATCTCCGGCGGTGAAATAGCCCCTATGTCCAGGCCTATGGGTGTGTGCACGGCTGCAAGAAAATTCTCATCCACGCCCGCCTTACGGAGCTCATCAAAGTCACGGCTAGCCCTTTTCCTGCTGGCCATCAGGCCAATATATGACGCCCCACTGTCGGCCAGGCTCCGGAGTGCAGGTATATCACGATCCCCCTTTGTGAGGATCACCACGTAATCTCCTCTTGATATGTTCAGGTCACCCAGGTTGAAGTCCAGATCGGTGATGAGCGTGTCGGGCTGCTCTGTCAGTGATGGCGCATGATCGATCACTGTCACCTGGAAATCACAAAGTTTCCCCAGGCCTGCCAGCGAATCCTCTATGTCATCCTTCCCGCCCTGCCCGATTATTATGAGCCTATCGCGAGGTCTGTACGCCTCCAGGAATACATCAATTGTGCCTCCGCAGAAGGTCTCCACATAGATCTCATCGGGCAATTTCCTTGAGATAATGGCTTCAAGACCCTTGCCGGACTCCTCAAGGTGAATCCTGATTGTCCGGGGGATACCAGTTGAAAGAACCTGTTCCGCCGCATCCAGAATCACAGAATCAGGACATGCCCCTCCGAGTGTCCCGTAAATTATTTCACCATTTTGGACAATGACCTTGAATCCAGGCTTGGCAAGCGACGACCCATCAGTTTTCACCACAGTTGCAGTGACAAAAGTCATGTTCTGTGATATCAGCCTGTGCATTTCCTCTGCATATCCTATGGTCTCCATGCACAGTTATTGCTCCCTTCAGATATTTCATTTTCGGATTCCATGCCTATCATATAGAGCATTCATTCCATGAGAAGTTAATATCTCAGTGCTAAAATAGAAGCTTGGACATGAGGTAGAGTGAAAATATGCGCGGCAGTGCTGGCATCAGGGATGGGCACAAGATTCGGAGGGGACAAGATATTTGCTCTCATTGGAGGGAAGCAGGTAGTATGCTTTCCAGTTGATGACCTGAGGGCTTCCGGGGTGGAAGAAATTATGCTGGTGGTTCGGCCCGATACTGCCATAGAAAGGCTGGCCTGCAGTGGCGGAGCAAGAATCGTGAGAAATGCCCTCTACCGGGAGGGCATGGCATCATCCATCAGGGCTGCCGTGACCCACGCAGGGAAGGACTGCAGCGGGCTTCTTCTTGTGAACGGTGATATGCCCTTCTTTGGCCAGGCAAGGTACAGGGATTTGATATCAATATTTATGGACAATCCTGATAGTATTGTGGCTACCACTGTTTCCGGTGTCAGGAGAAACCCTGCCATTTTCCCTGCTGCAATGATGAGCCAGCTTCTTGGCCTCAAGGGCGAGGACGGCGGGAGAAAGCTTCTGGCATCGCACTCCGGTAAAATTGTGGATTATGCCGTGAATTCAGGCACTGCAGTCATGGATATTGATACAGTCTCAGACCTGGAGAAGGCTGATTCAATTTTTCGCTCAGGCAGGCAGCACGTCTGATGCACCATATCTGGCCACCACCTCAGCTGGTTTTCATTGGCCCTAAAGCTTCAATATCATTATATCCATCTCTTTCCATAGGGTTAAGTTGGCACAGATAAAGTTACGTGACAATCTTGAGAATATTTACAAGGTCAAGACGCTTGTAATTATTTCATTTATCCTCACTTTCCTGCTTGAAAACCATTACATAAAGTTTCTGTCTGATCCTGCCCTTTCGGCGAAATTCAACACTTTCTTCAACAACGGGAGCCTCCTCAGCCTTTATGGCACCCTGATAGGACTGTTACTAACTGCCTACTCCCTCATAGTAACCATAATACCACTCTTTTCCTCAGACAGCCTCCAGAAACCCATCTTCAGCCAGATCAACAGCCTCTTCGTCTTCACAATACTGGACGGTATCCTTCTGCTGATCATCTTCTTTGCCAGCGGGCTGATACCGGACAACTCATCTTTCCTCTTTCTTGACTCGGAGATTTTCTTCTTCCTGTGTTTCCTCATAGGGCTCATATTCTGTGTGCTTACCCTCTCAGACCTGTTCAGGATCATAAGGCGCCGCGGAGTCAGAAGATAGTATTCAGATATTTCTTATACATAACATTATAATCTATTGATTAGGTTCTTTAAATAATATATAAACAGAATGTAGCTATTAAAACCATCTTCTTAAGGTGTAAGGCATTGTCATTTTGTATGGACCTGTGATGATAGAATTGGTGAATCTATGGTTGACAAGGCATCTATAGTTCTGGCATCAGGGACTGTGGACAAACTGATGGCGGGATCCATAATAGTGTCCGGAGCCGTGGCCAATGAAATGGAGGTCAATGTTTTTGTGACTTTCTGGGCACTCATGGAGATGAGGAAGAATGCCGGCGAGAACACGAAGCTTGGTGTTGAAGGCAAGGGAATGGAGAAGCAGCTTTTCAGCATAATGAAGGAAAAGAAAGTCCCGTCATGGAAGGATACCCTGAAACAGGCTATGGAAGTCGGTGACGTCCATGTGTACGGCTGCGCAATGTTCGCTGACCTGATGGGAATCGGAAAAGATGACCTGGACCCCATGATCGAGGAAGTCATAGGCGTCTCCCAGTTCGTCGACATGGCAAAGGATTCCAAGATGACCCTGTTTATTTGAAAGAGGTGAATGAATATGGCAGAAGAAATTAAACCTGACAAGGTTGTGGATGCAAGGGGGAGTTTCTGCCCCGGACCACTCATGGAAATGATAAAGGCATACAAGCAGGCCAAGATAGGTGATGTGATATCCGTATACTCCACGGACAGCGGCACCAAGAAAGATGCCACAGCCTGGATAAACAAATCCGGAAACCAGCTCATAGGCGTATTCGACCGGAACGGATATTACGAGATCGAAATGAAAAAGGTAAAGTGACGTGGTGAATATGGGCAATGGCAGGACGAACGTTCTGGTGCTTGGTGATGGTGCTGCCGGCATCATCATCTCAAACAAGCTGAGGCTTCTCACGGACCGTGAAAGGGTATCCATCTCCATTGTGGGGAACACCCCGCTTCACTACTTCAAGCCTGATGGGATACACATCCCTCTGAACCTGAAGAATTACAGGGACAGTGTCAAGCCAACGGCATTTGTCATAAACCCCGGCATAGAATATATTAGGGACATGGCCACACATATTGATCCTGAGAACAGAAAGGTAACCCTTCTTGGTGGAAAGACCCTGGACTACGATATACTCATAGTGGCAACGGGAAACAGGTTTGCCCCGGATGAAATTCCCGGTTACAGGGGAAGCGCAAACCACTTCTACGACCTGCCAAGTGCCATTGACCTCAGGGATCAGCTCAGGAAATTCAAGGGGGGAAAGATAGTCATCGGGCAGGCAAGCATTCCAATACAGTGCCCTCCTGCACCCTATGAGTTCACGTTCCAGCTGGAGGATTATCTCAGGACAAGGGGCATCAGGGACAAGACCCAGATAGATTACGTGTACCCACTGAACAGGGTGTTCACCATAGCTAATGTCTCAGACGAGGTTCAGAGGCTTTTCGATGAGAAGAACATCAATTACCACACGCTATTCAATGTGGAGAGCATTGACCAGGAGAAGAAGCAGGTAAACTCCCTTGAAGGGGAGACCGTGGACTATGATCTGCTGGTGATGATACCCCCACACAGGGGACAGCGCTTCATAACAGAATCAGGCCTTGCCGATGATTCAGGCTATATTGACGTTGACAGGCACAAGCTGAACTACAAGGATCACGATGATCTGTTCGCAATCGGGGATGCCACAAACCTGCCGATCTCAAAGGCAGGGGCAACCGCCCACTTTGAATCGGAATACCTGGCAAACAGGCTGGCATATGAAACATCGGGGCATGTGTACGATGAATCCTACAACGGCGAAGTGGCATGCACAACAGTGACAGGAGAAGGGACGGCAATGACCCTCTACTTCTCATACAACAAGCCCCCCAGGGCATGGTATGAGAGCAAGTTTGACTACCTTCTGAAGTGGACCTCGGCAGATACGTATTTCACGGCAATGCTCAGGGGGATAATGTGAGATGACAGAAATGGAGATGCATGATAAGGAAGAAGAGAATGAGGTCGAGGCAGTTGACCCCATGGAGAAAATCATAGAGAAGGTGGCGGACAACAGTGATGCACTGCTCACGCTGCTGGATATACTTGAAAAATTGAAGGAGGCCGGGATCATAAAGCTGCTCAGCGACGTATCCCAGTCATATCTTCCAACAGATGTGGAATTCTTTGGCAAGTTCATCTCATCCAAGGAGTTCGCCAACGGCATCATGAAGACTGGAAATGTCCTGCTGGCATTGCTGTTCGCGCTTTCCGATGAAAGGACAGCCGACACAATAAAGGCCATACTGTTCAACCTGCCTGACATTTCCAAGGACATGGTCGATACCATAGGAAGCGGGAAGAAGCAGACCCTTGTTGGAATGTACTCAAGCATCAAGAATGACCAGGACCTCTTCCTTGGGCTCACGGCCTCCATGAAAGCAATGTCAAGGATCACGAAGTCGATCAAGAAACTGGACTACAGCGACCCTGTTGAGAAACTCAGGCAGATGAACCAGTGAAGCTGATCGCTTCACAATCCACATTTATATGAATAAATTTTAATCCATCCCATATTTTACGCTACTGATATCAATGGAAATTTCTGACAAGGAACTGAATGATTACATTATCTCCAGACGAAGGTACTTTCACGAAAATCCTGAACTGAGCTTCCAGGAATCCAGTACACTTGCATATCTGAAGAAGGAACTTGAGAGCATGGGCTTAAATGTCACCGAGATTCCAAAGGGAGGAATCTTTGCAGACCTGGTGTGCGACAGGCCTGGTAACAGCGTAGCCGTCAGGGCTGACATTGATGCGCTCCCCGTCACTGAGGAGAACGATCTTCCATACGTGTCAAAGAACAGGGGCGTAATGCATGCCTGCGGACACGACGCGCACATGGCCATGCTACTTGGCGTGGTTCGCATGGCAGTGGCCAGGAAGAATGATCTCAGGGGAAAGATAAGGTTCATGTTCCAGAGGGCAGAGGAAAGGCCGCCAGGAGGAGCAGTTTCACTGATTTCGGGCGGGGTACTGAACGGCATGGATTTTGTCATAGGCCAGCATGTGATGTCCACAATTCCTGCAGGAAAGGTAGCGCTCTTTCCACGGGAGGCAATGGCCAATGCCGATGAGTTCACCATAAGGATACATGGAAAAGGCGGGCACGGTTCAGCCCCCCATGAGACCGTAGACGCCCTCATGATTTCAGCTCTGTACATTGCCGAGGCGCAGACCATTGTATCCCGTATGATTGACCCGCAGGAAGCCGGTGTCGTGACATTTGGAACCATTAATTCCGGATACAGGTATAACATAATAGCAGCCCACTCAGAAATGACCGGCACTGTTCGCACATTCTCCGAGGGCGTGAGAAAAACCATCAGGGTTGGACTGGAGAATCTGCTGTCAAGGATATGCGAGGCCTATGGCGCCACATATGAGTTTCACTACGATGAGGGATATCCTGCCGTCTTAAACAGCCCGCAGGTCACGGACATAATCGGGAAGGCAGCAGAGGAAATCCTGGGCAAATCCGTCCTGCTTTACCCGAAGCCAAGCATGGGCGGGGAGGATTTTGCCTATTACCTCCAGAAAATTCCGGGTGCCTTCTATTTCCTTGGGGTTGGAAACCAGGAGAAGGGAATCAGCAGTCCGCAGCACAGCCCAACATACAACGTGGATGAGGATACCCTCCTGAACGGGTCCAGGATACTGCTGAGGGCAGTGGAGAAGCTGGCGTCTCTTCAGAAACAGTGACAGGAATATCTGTGCATCTGTCATGAAAATCAATGGCGGGTGAACCGATGACAGGAATTCTCAGCAATATGGGGAAGCATGGCCGCTGGTGTAACCTGCCCTAGAGTGATGAGGCATTTGATGTGGAATTCAACCCACCACTGGTTGGGCTTCTGCACTGCAGTCAGGAATGATGGAACAGTGAAACCTGGAAGGAGTGCAATTTAGGTGTGAAGCGTGATGATCCCGGGATGCCCCTGCTGTGGGAATAAATTTCTGAAATGATGAACTGATCTGGTTGTGCCTCATTGATAGTATCAGGATTAGCCTTACAGGTTGCTGGCCCAAAACGTATATTTGAATCATCTTACCGGCAACAGGTGATCAATTTGGATGAGGCATTCCAACCTCAGGCTTTCCGAGCGTACTCATCACATTTATGCCTGAGATTTATCATGAAGCCAGAAATTAAATTTGGAAAAAAATTCCGGTTATGATCGTGTAAAAAAAATTATTGTGGAGCAGCTTCCTGCTTCTTGGCTGCCGGGCTGTAGGCCTCAAGCTGGAGGTAAAGATTAACCTTGTCGCCAAGCATGACTCCACCACCCTCCAGGACCATGTTCCATTTCACGCCGAAGTCTGTTCTGTTGATCGTGGCGGATGCAGTGAGCCCGAACCTGTCATTTCCGTATGGATCCTTTATCTTGCCCCCGTATTCTCCCTTGAACACAACTTCCTTTGTTATGCCCTTGATCCTGAGATCTCCTGTTATCCTAAGATCATCTGCAGATCCATTAACTTTCTTTAAGGTGTACTCAACAGTCGGGTACTTGCCCATGGCAAGTATCTCGTCGGACCTCAGGTGGTTGTCCCTGTCTGGGGTACCGGTGTCAATGCTGGCAACCTTTATTATGAAATGAGCCTTCAGGCTAGAGAAGTCATCTGGGTTTCCCGATATCTCTGCATCGAATTCCTTGAATTTGCCCCTCACTGTTGAAATCATCATGTGCCTTATGCTGAACTCTACGCTTGAATGAACCTTGTCCACAAGCCATGTCTTATCTTCCATTTTTTCTTCACCTAACTGTACATTTGTAACTTACTTACAATTGTAATCTCAGTATAGCAGTTACATTTAAATAATCTCTGTAACTCACTCTAAACAAGATGGCATACAGTAAATCAGATGAAATAGTTGAAATAACTTCCCCAAAGAAAGATAGTTGTCCGATTGTCGAGGCAATCAAGGAGATAGGGGGCGAGTGGCGGCTCATAGTCATACGCTACCTGAATGATGGTCCCATGGGATTCAATGATCTTCTGAAAAGCATTGAGGGCCTAAACTCCAAGACGCTTTCATCCACGCTGAAGTATCTCGAGGCCCACGGGATTGTCACCAGGGAGGTGGAGAGCACCAGGCCCTTCCGGGTGCGGTATGATCTCACAGAGAAGGGCAAATCGCTCAAGTATTCCCTTGAGGACCTGAAGCGGTGGGGCCAGCAGTGGATCATGAAAAAGGTGGACATGCCGCAGGATGGCCAGCTGCCATGAATAGCGAAAGTTAACAATACAGTTGCCAATCCCCGTTCACGAGAGCAAGCGGACGTTCTATTTCAGTTGCCTTGCAGGCACTGCTTTTCATGACCCTTGGCAACTTCAACGATTCCGCCTACTCACCACTTGCTCCATTCATAAAATCTGATTTTCTTCTGTCGTCAGCCCAGCTTGGGCTCATAACGAGCTTCATTTTCATAGGCTCTTTGACAATGTCATCAATGACCGGCTATTTTGTGGACCGTCTTGGAAGGAACACCGCATTGAAAATAGCCTTTGGCATGATGGCTCTTGGATCACTCGTTGCAGGGTCTGCGCAGAACTATCCAGAAATAGTGTCTGGCTTCTTCATCATAGGATTCGGATACGGCATAGTGACACCTTCCACAAACAGTTCAGTGATGGCAGCTTATTATCCGCACCATGCTCGAACAATGGGAATAAAACAGTCCGGTGTTCCCCTTGGGGCGGCGCTGGCGGCCCTTGCCCTGCCACTTGTCGCCCTGCACTTCTCTCTCAGGGATGCCCTCATACTCATGGCACTGATCTCTGGAGGCCTGGCAATCGGCGTAGCCCGGGATGTCAGGACGGATGGAAGCAGGAGCTCCGGGAAGGGGTACGTGCGGGAGTTCTTCTCAACATGGCGCAACCGCCTGCTCCTGATGGTGAGCCTACCGGTGGCATTCCTGTCCTGGGGGCAGCAGTCCCTGCTCACATACTTCGTTGTATACATGAGGTTCAGGGGCTTCCCGATCATCTGGTCGGAGATCCTCCTGGCAGTTCTGCTTGCAGGTTCCGTGGCTGGCAGGCTCTTCTGGGTGAATCTCTCCGAGAGGATGTTCAGCAGGAACAGGTCCAGAATGATCGCAATGATCATGCTCATAGCAGGCCTTCTGTTCATAACCTTCTCCCTGGTAGCCGGGAACATTCTGGAAGCAGGCGTGATGGCATTTGTCCTTGGCATGAGCGCCATAGGCTGGAACAGCACATACGTTACGCTCATATCAGAAATTGCCCCACGGGACCGCATCGGCCTTTTCAGCGGCGTGAGCCTCATGATGATAAGCATGGGGACAATACTTGGTACCCCGCTTTCCGGAACTGTTGTGGACGTGATTTCATACGACGCCATGTGGAGGCTTATAGGGCTCTTCCTGCTCCTGATGTCCCTAACTGTTGCCCTCTTGCAGAGATACCTGGCACGGCACATTTCAGGAAACCTCAATCCATGAACCAAACCATAATGATCTGGCGAGTTTTAGTGTAACAACAGTATTTTCCGGCCGGATGAATGATGCACCTTGTTGATGCTTCGTAGAGGATTTCTACGGATTCCAGGGTCACGCATTGAGAGGTTGTTTCCTCTCCCTCCATGTATTTTGCACGTAATACGACATAATATTATTCACCAGGCTGTGGATTGCAATTTCATGTGCCAGGATTGCGCTGAAGAGGACTGCACATGCGGCAGCTGCTACTATTACAGACATAACTCCGCCTGTCCGCAGTGCGGCCATACCATATATCTGGACTGCTGCCAGGGTTTCTAGCCCCGCTGGCAGCACCAATCAGCCGGAAGAATGGCAGGCATGATGCCTGATTATAAATTATATGTCATATTTGTAAAATATTCCATGTATATGTATGAAACCACAGGCATGCGTTGACATAATATCGGATTTTAGCCCGGAAACAATACAGTTTTATATGATGGGGTCAATAAGGAAAACATAAGCGGCTAGAATGTGAAACTGCCATGATTCAGCATGCAGCGGATAAAGTGATTTCTTCCCGCTTGCACCACATATACAGCCTGAAGGGAGCAAAAACATAATGATGCGAAGAAGAAACAGATTGCAGAAGAACGCAGTGGGACTGTTTCAGGGAGTGTTCCAGTCTCTTGGACAGGTTGCCCCGGCAGCAGATATTGCCATCCTGCTGGTAGCATCTTTCTCAATCGCCGGCCCTGACACAGTCCTGTCTGTAATATTCGGATGGCTCATTTACGCACTGTGGATGATAACACCGTACCAGTTCAGCAAGTACAAGTCCAACGCTGGAAGCTACTATGCATATGCCTCATCGGCAACGGATCGCGGAAGACTGGGTCCAATAACGGCTTTCAGCTTCATGTATTATGATATAACAGGTGCTGCATTCGGGATACTCGGGCTGTCCAGCTTCATATTCCTCATATCCCCTGCAATAAGCAGCATCCCGTACATATGGGTCATATTTGCCGCTGCCTTCACGGGGTACATAATCGCAGTCACGTATTTCGGCATAAAACCCTCCCTTGGATACAATGCAATTGCAGGCCTTGCTGAGGTCCTGTTCCTGCTAATTGGCGCAATAATAATCATAATCCGGGTCGGGCCGGGGAACTCAGTACTGCCATTCACAATTTCCAGGTCAACCGGAATAGGATTTTCCGCCATCATGTTCGGTGCGGTGTTCTCAATTCTCGACTTTACGGGAAGCGGAGTCGTCACAACTGTTTCCGAGGAGATAAAGGAACCCAAGAGGAACATAGGGAAATCCATCGTATTCGCCATGGTTCTCACAGCAATATCAATAATACCCGCAACCTATGCACTTACCGTAGGGTGGGGTGTCGGCCACATTGCAAGCTTCGCCACAACCAATGATGCCGGCCTTATAGTGTTCAGCAGGTATCTTGGTCCCATCGGACTGGTTCTCCTGATAATCTTTACAGTGAACAGCTACCTGACTAACGGGGTATCAAAGGCGACTGCCGTCAGCAGGTGGTGGTATTCAGCTGCCCGTGATGGTGTCGTCTTTCCAAGGAGCCTGAGCAAAATACATCCCAAATACAAGTCCCCTGCCAATGCATTAATTGCGTGGGCGCTGGGGTCCTTTGCGCTTGACGTAATCATGGGAGTAATCTATGGCCCGGAAAACGCAGCATTCATTCTGGAGGCAGGCACCGGCATCTCAATCATCCTGGTCCACATAATGGCCAACACTTCGCTGACTTTCTTCACCAGGAGAATCGGGGAGTTCAAGCTGCTGACACATGGAATTGCACCGGCAGCAGCCACAGCCATCGGGCTTGTGGTAATATACTTCTCAATGAGCGATGTTGTGGGAAAATGGCTCACCTCGCCGTCCCCAATAAATGATGCCTATTTTGCATCACTAATAGCAACAATGCTGTGGGTTATCCTGGGAGGGCTGGCCGTAACCATGTACTATTCCAGGCACAGGCCGAACACCCTGGAAAGGGCCGGGGAATTTGACGTGGAGGGCGTGAGCTACACTGGATTCAAGGAGAATCAGTGACAGGTCAGCGGGAACCAAGCTTCTTCCCGGCCAGTGACCACACCATGTCGGCAATGCCGGCAGCAGCGGGAACAACCGGCGTGAAGCTCAGGAATCCATGAATCATTCCCATTGCCCTTATGCCGGTCACTGGAATGCCTGCGGATCCAAGCCTGGAAACATATGTTTCGCCCTGGTCCCTCAGGGGATCATGCTCTCCCGTTATGATTATGGCCTCAGGCAGCCCTGAGAGATCAGGATGCAGAATTGGTGAGAAGTAAGGGTTCAGGGCATCACTCCTATTTCCAAGGTACATGTCGCCGAACCAGTCGATCTGATCCCTGGTGAGGAAGAAGCCATCAGAGAATTCACGCAGTGATTCGGAGAAGAAGTCAGGGCCGAGAGCAGGATAGAATAGAACCTGAAGCATGGGTTTTTCAATGCCACGGTCCCTGATCATGAGGCTGACGGCAGCGGAAAGGTTCCCGCCGGCACTGTCTCCTGCCACTGCAATCCTGTCAGGGTCAATGTCAAGCTTCCTGGCATTTTTCCTTGCCCATACGTAAGCCGTGAAGGCATCCTCTACCGCGGCCGGAAACTTGTGTTCAGGAGCCAGCTTGTAATCCACAGAAAGAACCTTGCAGCCGGATTCCCTGGCTGCCCTGCGGCACACCGCATCGTGACTTTCCAGGTTTCCAAAAACGAAGCCGCCCCCATGGAAATACAGTATGAGGGATTTGGTGGAATTCTCTGGATCATAAAGCCTAGCTGGGATTTTCCCGTCACCTATGGACATGTCTTCGGTCCGGCCTATTTTGATATCCTCCTTCATAAACGGATTGTTGTTCATCATATTCCTCAGATCGGCAATATCCATGTCCCTGAAATTGGGCATGTTCATTTCAGAAATCATCTTCAGGAGCTTCGCAACATCAGGATCAAGAGCCATTTCTATCTGATGATCATGCCATGTCATGCCTAATAATTTTGCGAAAAGCACTGCTTCATTATATTCAGGTCAGGGATCAGATGGCAGCTCCAGAAATTTTCTCCGATAATACAGTAAGGGATTTCCTTCCTTAAGGTGACTTGCAGTTGTGACCTTTCCCAGAAACATTATGTGATCCGCAACTGGAATCTGATCCTCAAGTGTGCATTCAAGGCAGGCAATTGAACCCGGGATAACAGGGATTCCATTGCTGCCACTCTCAAAGTGATCCTGAGCGAACCTCATTGCACTGTCCGGATCTGCAAATTTTCTTGCATCCTCCTCCTGACTGGCACTGAGTATGTTCACGTTGAATTTCCTGCTTTCTGCTATGGCCTGTGCTGTATTGCTGCCGGCAGTTATGAAAACCGCAACAAGCGGCGGAGTCATGGAGACTGAAGTGAAGGAGTTCATGGTACCGCCCACTGGCTTTGCTTCAGAAAGGGAGGTCACAATGGTGACTCCGGTTGGATAGCCCCTCATCACCTCCCTGAACGTCTGTTCCGTATTTTCCTGCATATCTAAAGCCTTAACGAATAATTTCTAAACCACTCAGAATACTATTGGCACATAGTCATCATTTACAAGGGCGGCAAGCCTCTCTCCCGCAGGCTGGAGATCCACTCCCCTTTTCAGAATAGGGGCAGTAAGCGTGAGCTTCTCGGCAATGAATTTGCAGGCTGAATCAATGTGGTGGTTCTTTATGAGGTAATCAACGTTGTCCTTGATTCCTGGTGTTTCGTCCAGGAGGAGTTTCTCGCTCTCGCCCTGCAATATTACCTTCACGTCGCTGAACCTGCTGTGTTCCGCGGCTCTTCTTGCCACTGTAAGTCCCATGGCTGCCCTATCCTTTTCTGATGCTACGATGTAAAACAATGCTTTTTTCATGGACATGAAATGGTTATGCAAACCTACTTTAAAATTTTCATGTAATTTTTTGAGCAGGTAATCAGGATACTTCAGGTTCAGCAGATTAACATTCCTGCACATGCAATCCGTGGAATATTGAATCCAATCAGGTTATATGGGCACCATGAGTGGAATTGACTGACACAGCATTAGGGATCGCATTGAAATAACCGGTAATTGATTATCATATTGTGCAGTAAATGTCATCATATGACAGTATCCTCAAGGCAAAACCGGGAGACAGGCTTTTTCTCCTTGGAAACGAGGCAATAGCCCGTGGTGTCATAGAGGCTGGAGTCGATGTTGCCACCACATACCCCGGCACTCCATCAAGCGAGGTTGGCGATGTTCTATTCGAGATAGCGGGAAAGGCTGGGCTGAAGTTTGAATTCTCCGTGAACGAGAAGGTGGCCGTTGAATCTGCCTTTGCCGCCTCCATATCGGGCCTCAGGTCCTTTGTATTCATGAAGCATGTGGGAATGAACGTTGCTGCGGATGCCATCATGAGCATAGCATATACGGGCACAGGGGCTCCAATGGTAATAATGACGGCAGATGATCCGTCAATGTTTTCGTCCCAGAATGAGCAGGACAACAGGATATATGCGCAGCTTGCGCACCTCCCCCTAATTGAGCCGTCAAATCCGCAGGAGGCCAAAGACTTCCTGAAGCTTGCATTCATGATATCCGAAAGGGAAGGCCTGCCCGTCATGTTCAGGACAACCACCAGGACAAGCCACATGCGTTCCTCGGTGGTCATGGGAGAAATACAGGAAAGGCACAGGGAGGATATACCAGCTCCTCCAGGCAAGTATGTGGCACTCCCGTCAAATTCATACAGGTACAAGGAAGCCCTGATCTCCAGGATGGAGAAGATATCCGGCGAGAATTACCAGGACCTGCTGGTGACAAGGATCGGCAATCCAGAATCAATGCATGGGATCATAGCGTCCGGAGAGGCATTCAACATAATGATGGACAGCATGAAGAAGCTTGGGCTGGACATTGAGGTGCTGAAGCTTGGAATCATAAACCCATTTCCGGAGAAGATAGTGGCAGAATTCATGCAGAGGCACCCCACTGTCATAGTGGCTGAGGAGGTGGACCCTGTCATCGAGACCGCCTGCAGGTCCCTGGCCCAGAAGAAAGGCCTCAGTGTCAACATTACTGGAAAGCTCGACGGTGTCTTCCCAATGAGCCATGAACTTTCCCCCAATTCAGTGGATAAAATACTCAGAGAGATCCTTGCCCTTGGCAGGAAGGAACAGACAGGCACGAGCCAGCTTTCCATGGATGTGCCTGCAAGGCCTCCTGTCCTTTGCCCCGGATGTCCGCATCGCGGCACGTATTTTGCCGTGAAGAGGGCAGTGAAGATGCTCAGGATCAGCGATCCTGTTTATTCATCCGATATAGGATGTTATTCCCTGGGAGACTATGATCCATTCGACGAGGCTACTGTCATGCTCAGCATGGGCTCATCAGTGGGTGTTGCCTCCGGCCTCACTGCCGCCACGGACAGGCGGGCGATTGCCTTCATTGGAGATTCCACATTCTTCCATGGAGGAATCCCCGGCCTCATAAATGCCGTGCACAACAAATCAAGGCTGCTCCTGGTCATAATGGACAATGATATCACAGCCATGACTGGCAGGCAGCCAAATCCAGGATCTAATTTATC
>JAKAQT010000114.1 GCA_021819605.1 Thermoplasmata archaeon | reverse complement strand
GGGGGAACACGCAAACTCCAGAGATCGCGGTAAAATAATTGCTCTTGGATTCGGGCTGCTGTGGGGCTTCGGTGCCACGGTTGCAGCTGTAGTGTACCTGGGATTGCACGGGGTCGTATCTGATTCCCTCCTCTGGAGGGTTGTGCTGGCGGCAGGATCAATTCCAGCAGTTGCTGTCATATACCTCAGGAGAAAAATGCCTGAAACGGCGAGATATCTTGGGAGAATTAAGGGAGACGGAGAGGGCGCGGCAGAAGTCATCCATGAGATAAGCGGCAAAGATGTTGATCCCAGCACAATAGTCAGGGACAGCAACGGCCTCAGGTACTATCTCAGGAAACAGTGGAAGGTTTTCCTGGCTGCATCAGTTTTATGGTTCCTCTTCGACATGGTTGCCTATTCCGGCATCCTATTCGGGCCAAGCCTCATAGCCGGAAGCCTTGGGCTGAACTCCGGTGACTTCCAGCTTCTCATGGAGGGGCTTTTTGTGGTCCCGGGCGGTCTCATTGCCCTCTCGCTCATAGACAAGAGAGGGAGAAAACCCCTGCAGATTGCCGGATTCATTGGAATGGCTGCGGCCCTGGTATCTTTTGGAATGTACAAACATTTGGCCGGAGTACTGGCAATACCAGCTATTGCACTTGTACTCTACGGCTCCCAGAACCTGTTCCAGCAGGCAGGTCCCGGCTCAGTTTCAGCCTCGGGAATGCTTGGCATTGAACTCGCCCCCACAAAGATCAGAGGAACCATACAGGCCCTGACTGTTGCCTCCGGAAGGATGGGTGCCACGGTATCTACCTTCATTTTTCCATACATCTTCGGTGTGTATGGCGAATCATTTGCTGTATATTTCCTTGGTTCTATTGCCCTTGTTGCCTCCATAGTAACGCTGGTTGGAATCCCTGAAACAGCCAGGAAAGGGCTGGAGAAGTCCTCAGGTGAGACAATGCAGGGTTCGGAAATAACTCAGAAGGTTGCAGAAGCAGGTGGAGGGCAATGATACTCCTGACAAATGACGATGGGATATTCAGTCCTGGTATCAGGTCCCTGTGGAAATCCCTGCGGGATGCAGGGATTGATGTTGTGGTTGTTGCACCTTCCCAGGAAAGGAGCGGATCCGGAATGTCCATTAGTCTGTCGGAGCCTGTTGACTATGTCAGGTTCAGTCTTGATGGGAACCTGGCATATTCTGTCAGAGGTACGCCTGCAGACTGCGTACTGCTTTCCCTGAATATATTATTCCCTGATCAGATTGATGCGGTTGTTAGTGGGACAAATGCCGGAATCAATGCAGGTTATGGAATCATCTTTAACAGCGGGACCATGTCCGCTGCACTGCTGGCCTCAATGATGGGAGTACCCTCATTCGCATTCTCGCAGCATGTCACCGCCGAGAACCGTTCCAGCCCTGAAACTTATGAAAATGGGTCTGCAATTGCAGCCTGGATGGTTTCTGAATTCCTGAATTCCAGAAGTCGCAACACTGGAATGATCAACGTTAATTTTCCAGAGAATGTTGATAAAAGCACAGGAATTGTGGAGGTACCATTCTCCCGGCGTCCTTTGTACAGAAGGAAACTTGTTTTTAATCACAGGACAGCCGAAACGGGTTCCTTCAGGATCGTGCCTGTCCAGGAAAAACCTGAGGCCTCCGGTGATATGGATGATATCTCAGTGGTACTCCATTCCGGTCTTATATCAGTGACGAGGATCACTGTGGAAACAGATCCTGCCCTGAAACCTGAAAACGGAATTCTTTCCATGGCAGATCCGCAAAATCTTGATGAATAAACCCATATTTCAGCTCAGCCATTTCATGAATATTCAGATTCCGGGATATCTGGAGAATATTTCACCTGCGGCCAGGGCACTGCCCCTGTCCACCTTTTTCCCCATCTCCTCCAGGGAGGATTCTATGGCGTTGAGGGCGGTTATAATATGAGCGGGCTGAACCCATCCCATGTGCCCGACCCTGAAGTACCTGTCCCTGACAGATGGGTGCACGCCTGCACCGAACTCCACCCCTTTCTTCATGCATCTCTGCAGGAAATCGGCGATGTTTATGCCATCAACCAT
Source organism: Thermoplasmata archaeon (assembly GCA_021819605.1). GTDB lineage: Archaea > Thermoplasmatota > Thermoplasmata > Thermoplasmatales > Thermoplasmataceae > UBA509. The sequence goes on along the minus strand of JAKAQT010000114.1, from coordinate 2,350 downwards.
AACGCCACTGACAGTGTTGCTTCTCAGTTTCTCTGATGCCAGGATTTCAAGGCCAAGATGATTGATTCCAGCCCTGAATGCCTGGGAGCATATCTCGTGGCGACTGACCCTGGCCTCCATTGTCTCTGACCTGATCAGATCCATGCTCTTCTGTATTGAGAATACCGTGCCTATGGGGGGAGTTGCGAAATATCCCCCTCCCCCTGCTAGAAACTTATTCATTATGTCTGACCAGTTTCTGAGATCGGCGAAATAGCCGCTTGTGGACTCACCTTTCAGCTTCTCCATTGCTGACGGCGATGCCACAAGCAGGCCAGCTCCTGCCTGGGCGCCCAGTGCCTTCTGGCTTGCCGTGAGACATACATCTATGCCCCAGTGTGACGCTTTCATTGTCTCCCCGCCTATGCTTGCAACTCCGTCAACAATCACCAGATCCACATGGTTCCTGACTGCCTTTGCAACTGATTCCACATCAAGCCTCACCCCTGTGCTTGTCTCAACCTGGGTCATTGCAACGGCGAAGTACCTGCCTGAGGATACCTCGTGCTCAATCTCCCCAGTGGAAACTGCCTTCCCGGCTTCAGCCCTCAGCACCTTCAGGATCACAGGATATCTGGACATGATGGCTTCCCAGCGGTCCCCGAATACTCCATTGCTCACCACAAGTATGCGGGAGCCCCGAGGTATGAAAGACATAACGCTCTCCATTGCAACTGTTCCGCTGCCGGGCAGAATGAAAGGCGTGTAGGAACTGTCCGATCCGGTAACATACCTGAAGCCCTCAAGGGAGTTCTTCATGGCACTGTTGAACTCTGGGGATGCAAAACCGATATTTGGCTGGACAGCAGCCGACAGAACATCATAGTTGCCAATGGATGGTCCCACGTGCATCAATATTCTTGAAGTCATGGATATTCATGCCGCAATAGCATAAAACTGTTGCACAACCACTTAATCATGACAAAATGAGAATGCCCTTCCTTCACCAGTGCCGGCAGTGATCGCAAAATTATTGTTTTGTCCGGGAGTATGGTGTTTATGTCCGAAATGGTGTACTATCCACCAGACTCACAATCAACAAATATAATGAGGCTAGCGAAAAAACACGGAATGCAAACCCTTGATAATCTATATGACCGTGCAGATGCGGATCCCGAATGGTTCTGGCCTGCGGTTATTGAGGATTGCAACATCACCTTCAGGAAGCCCTATGATCGTGTGATGGATGCCAGCGGGGGAAAACCCTGGACAAAATGGTTCACCAAAGGCCACATAAACATTGCTTATAACTGCGTGGAGAAATTTGGTGATTCGGACAGGCCTGCAGTGAAGTATGAAACCGAGGATGGCAGATCCGGATCAATGAGCTTCAGGGAACTGAACAGGGTCACAGGCAAGCTTGGAGGTTTTCTCCGGGAAGCAGGGATTGCCAGGGGTGACAGGGTTGGCATTTACATGCCACCTTCACTGGAGGGGGTTGTTGCCCTCTATTCTGTCCTGAGGATAGGTGCCGTTGCGGTACCTGTTTTTTCCGGGTACGGTATAGAGGCAGTGAAGACAAGGATTCAGGATTCCGGCGCAAAGGCACTTTTCTCCTTCGCATTCTATTCAAGGAAAGGAAAAACCATTGATATGCAGTCCACAGTCCATTCCATGCCCAGTATAATGCACATAGTGAAGGATGCCGGATCACAGGATGCCCATGATTTCTGGAAGAGCGCTGATTCGGGAACATATGTTGAATCGGCCGACACGGGATCTGAGGACCCTGCCATAATGCTTTACACATCCGGTACAACAGGGAAGCCCAAGGGAACTGTTCATGTCCATGGAGGAAGTTTTGTAAACATTGTGAAGGAAGTGAAGTATTACATGGACATGGGGCCGGAAGACACCCTCTTCTGGATATCAGACCTTGGATGGATGATGGGCCCGTGGTCAATTCTGGGGGCCAATGCACTTGGCGGATCAATCTTCGTTTATGACGGGGCTGTTGATTATCCTGACATCCAGAGGCTCTGGAGAATGATTTCATCGCATGGAATCACTCTTCTTGGCCTGTCACCAACCCTTGTGAGATCCCTGAGATCCCGAAATGCGGCATTTGCCATGCCTTCCGTACGGGTTTTCGGGTCCACCGGGGAGCCCTGGGACGAGGAATCATGGCTCTGGCTCTTCAGGGAGATTGGGTCAGGCAAAACTCCCATAGCGAATATATCAGGAGGAACGGACATAATTGGCTGCTTTCTGGCCTCCACCCCTGCCATACCCCTCATGCCCAGATGTCTGTACAGGGGACTGGGCATGAATACTTCCGTGATCAGCGAGGATGGTGTGGATGAGATCGGAA
>JAKAQT010000012.1 GCA_021819605.1 Thermoplasmata archaeon | reverse complement strand
CCATATGCAACAATTTCAGTCATGACCTGTCCTATATCTGATGAATCAAACCTCATCTCGATTACTGCATTAGCACCCACCTGCTCTGCTGCATCCCTGAGCCGTCCCATTGCTGTATTCCTGGCGTCTGAGAGCATCTTTGAATACTCCTTAATTTCTCCGCCAGCCAGTGACCTCAAACCAGCTACAATGTTTCCGCCCAGTCCGCGGCTCCTTACAGTTATGCCCCAGATTGTGCCGATAACCTTCGTGATCTTCTTTCCGGGAATATAGTTGGTTGTAACCATCACCACATTGCTGTCTCCATCCATCACAATCACATTCCGTTCCAATATAAATTAGAACACCACTAAAAGCACTTACATGTATTAAAATTTTGATCTCAGGTCCTTGAGATTAATGCGAGGCAGATAATGCCATTAAATTGCAGCGTTATGCTGGAAATTCGCACTTCGTCTGACTGGTAACCCGGGTATGCAGCCCGATATTTATGTTAGCTCGTTCTGCATCTGTCTACAGGGCTGCGAGGGCGAAAATTATGCATCTCACGCCGGCAGCGAATGCACAAAGCGGCCCAGTTCAGCAATACCGTCCCTGATGGTGTCATTATCGGTGGCGAATGAAAGCCTGAAATGGTATTCACCCTGGTTTCCGAACGCAGATCCCGGTGTTATGACAATTCCCGACTTTTCAAGGGCTTTTTCGCAGAAATCCTCACTTGGAATCCTGTTTTCATACTTGACAAATGCATAGAATGCACCTTCGGGTTTCCTCATGCTTATCCCCTCAGTTTCCGAGATCAGTTTGTAAACATTATCACGGCGTGACCGGAATATTTCCCTGAATTTTGCTGGGGATTCCCTGTCGGACAGTGCCGCGAGGGCACCATACTGGGATATGGATGATGCACATGTCATTGTCTGCTGCTGAATCTTGTTGGAGGCCTTGATTATTTCATCAGGCGCAACCATGTATCCAATCCTCCAGCCAGTCATTGCATAGCTCTTGGAAAAGCCGGAGAGTGTGATAGTCTTTGGAAACATTTCAGGTATACTAGCAGGAGAGAACATTCTGCCTTCATATATCAGGTCCTCGTATATCTCGTCACTGACAAGGTACAGCCCGTGTTTAAGGACAAAGTCCGAGAGATCCCTGAGTGCCTTCTCTGCATAGACCTTGCCTGTGGGGTTGGTGGGATTGCTCAGGATGACCATCCTGGTTCTGGGTGATACGAGCTTCTCCATCTGGTCAAAATCAAATTCATAATCATCTGTTGTGGGCACGGTGATGACCTTTCCGCCATATAGCCTGACGATATCAGGATATGAAAGGTAGTAAGGTTCAGGTATTATGACCTCATCGCCGGGATTGATCAGGCACATCACCGCCAGATTTATGGCGAACTTTGTTGGTGTCACCAGCACATTGCCCGGCGAGGCCTGGATTCCGTTGAAGCTTTTCTCCTTGGATGCGATGGCCTCACGAAGCTCCGGAATGCCAAGTGATGGAGTGTAGTGAGTCTTGCCTTCATTTGCCGCCTTGAATGCGGCATCAATTATGTCTCGTGGGGTTGTGAAATCCGGTTCACCTATGCCAAAATTGAAGATTTTCTTTCCGGATCTCTTAAGTTCGGCTGCCCTGTTGCTGGCGGATACGCTCCTGGATTCACCTATGGCCTCAAGCCTGGAAGCTAGCATCTATGGCAATTCACTTTCCAAATATATTATTATCAGTGTGACATCCGACTAATTGCAGGTAGTGCAATGATCAACAGACAGCTTTCCGAATCCATCAAGAATCTCATGCCGGCCAGGGCGAGAACCACAAACCCGGATAAACCGGTCTCAATGTGGCGCGAAAGGGATCGGCTCAGGGGATTCCCGGAAAACACCATGGTGGTGATATTCCGTACCGCAGGGTGTGCATGGTACAACTTCTCTTCCTGCTCCATGTGCGGATATTTCAATGATGTTGCCTCCAACATAACGCCTGAAAACCTCAAGAATCAGATCGATTCTGTTGCCAGATCACTTGGAGATGTCAGGGTGCTCAAGGTATTCACATCAGGGAGCTTCCTTGACCCTCTTGAATTCCCTCCTGAAGCCAGGGATTATTTCTTCAGGAGCATTCAGGGGAAGATCGATAAACTGCTGGTGGAATCAAGGACAGAATACATAACAGAGAGTAATATAGGATCACTCCGGGACTACGGGATACCGGTCAGGATAGCAATCGGATTGGAAAGCTCAAACGACCAGATAATAAGGAATTCCATAAACAAGGGGAGCAGCTTTTCAAAATTTGTGTCTGCATCCAGCACGGCAAGGAGGCTGGGTTATGAACTCAGGACCTATCTCCTGTTCAAGCCACTCTTCATATCTGAAAAGGCGGCAATAGCTGACATGATACAGTCCATAGGAGATGCCAGAGGCCACTCAACCGACATATCGGTGAATCCCATGAACATCCAGAAGCACACGCTGGTTGAAAGCATGTGGAAGAAGGGACTTTACAGGCTTCCAAGGCTCTGGAGCCTTGCCAGAATTCTGCTGGAGACCAGCGATCTTGGCGCAGGTGTTGTTTCCTACCCAACGGGGGGAAACAGGGAGAGGGGCATTCATAATGAGGAAAATGACCCTGAACTGCTGAACCTCATCTATGATGCTTCCCTTACGCAGGACTTCTCAGGGCTGCGTGAATACTATGATTCTGCGGACCGCAGTTCGTATGAGGAATTCATCGAAGCAGAAGACATAAACTATGACCAGCCTGACTACACCAGGCTGCTTGCAAGGATCAGGTCATCGTCAACCCTTCTCTGATCAGCGGGGCTCAAAGCCATATAAGCCACTTGATTTGTTACCATCCGGGCCGGTCATCTGCTTTATGTCGTTTTCCTCCATTGCTTGGTCTATCCTGCGCGCGCACTCCATCGCCCTTGACACCAGGGTTTCCCAGTAATGCTGGACTTCATCCTTTGGTATTTCCTCCGTCACAAGGTCAGTGCCCCCGAATTTGACCACATAACCGCTGTAATCCTGCCCGGTCCGCTCTGACATCATCTTCATGTACGATGCAAGCTGGAGCCTGTGGTAATCCTCAATGCGATCTGAACTTGTTGAACTCTTGAGCTCAAGTATCTCACGCCGGTCATTGTGCAGGAGATCTATGACGCCTACAAGATTTATGTTTTCATATCCCATGTAATGCCACCTGTAGGGAATGGTGAAATACATTCTGTATTCCGCTACATATCCCTGATTCTTCACCATGCTCTGCACATAGGAATGAAGCGCAGTTCCGCGGAGCATGTTGAGCCTGTCGCGGAATGTTTCCTCCACGAGCCCGAGTTTTCTCTTTACCTCCTGATCTGCGCTGAATGATAACCCGCTCACACTGAACCTGTTGACCGGTATTGGTTTTCCGGCATAGGGCTTCCCCTGCACGACTTCCCTGAACAGATTCTCAATTTCATCCTTTCTCGACATTACAGCATGACATTTTATGGTCATTAAAATAACATACGGGAAGAGAGCCAATCAACCATATCTTGCTGTCTGATTCCAATTCAAAAACCTCTTTACCGGAAATGCCATAATCCACAGATTAGAATTGAAGCTCCGAGATTTGGGTGAGAGGGAGATAATCAACAGGATATTCAAGGGCATTTCAATGAAGCAGGAGAAGGATGACTGTGCTGTTCTGGAGAATGGGAACGAATACCTGCTACTTTCCACTGACATAATAAGGCAGAGCACCCACATTCCGGAGGGTGCTGATCCGTCACTCATAGGAAAATTCGTGGCAAACATAAACCTCAGCGACATTGCAGCAATGGCAGGAATTCCCTCAGGAATGCTTGTTTCATACCTGATAGATCCGGAGTCTGATGACAGGTATCTTGAGAAGATTGCGGCATCCATTGATAGGGTGCTCAAGGACAATGGAGCTGATACTCTCGGTGGTGACACCAAGGAAGGCAGCGAGCTTGTCATCAGTGGTTCCATAGTTGGCCACCAGGAAAAGAGGCTGACACGCAGAAGAAGCCACATCGCCAAGGGTGATGTGATTGGCGTTACAAACAAGATGGGGCGGGCGGCATCAGGGTACATTTTCTACAGAACGGGATACCGGCCTAACCTTGGAATCAACATGATGCTTGGCATAAGTGCCAGGATCAGGGAAGCACAGATTATGAGCGAGCATGGCGCCAAATTCATGATGGACCTCTCGGATGGCGTATTTGCCAGCGTATCACAGATGAAGAGTGATTACGGCATTGGATTCAAGATCGTGGAAAACGAGCTTAAACCTGACAGGAATGTAGCAAAGGCCGCATCGTTAACGGGGCTTCCATCAACTGAGATAATGTGTGGCTTTGGCGGAGACTACGAGATATTCTTCTCCATCAATAATTCTGACTACAGGGATTTTCAGGCGGCAATGGAATCTGAAAAGATAGATGTTAGCTTCATTGGCGAGGCATGGGAAGGCGACAACATAATGTTCAACGGAAAGGAATGGGTAAACATAAATGAGAGGGGGTACGAACATTTCGGAGTGAAACCTCTCTCCGGAATTGCCCACTGATCACTTCCTGGAATGGAGTTCAGGCCCCACTGGATCCTGTGCTTCCTCCCTCAATATTTCACGCATTCTGGCTGTCTCTTCAAGGAACTCATCTCTGACCTTCCGGAACCTTTCACGCCACATGATGTTGCAAATCATGAGAAGATGACCTAACTTTCCACTGTGGATCAGGAATGAAACGAAATATGGCCTCAATTTTTTTCCTGAATTTATGCTGAGGCCCTGAAATGCACCATTTTGTCATTTTGCAGGGAGATAGGAACGCATATCTGCCCCTTTGACAATGTTGATTGGATAACATGATAGGAACGGATGAGTTCAAACTGCTGGATGAGATCAGGAAACTTGATGCCGAAAGAATAGGAATACAGGAATTGAGAAAGCATAATTCGGAACTGTACGGTTACTACATTGACTGGATCCAGAGGCGTGAGAATAAACTCATCAGGAAGTACATAAGGAAATATGACCGGTGGCCATCGCTTCCTTCCACCATCATTGTTCCCGGAAACAACTCGCTGCCCTGGAGATCCGGTGAACCTTCAGGGTCCCTCTGATCCTGAATTTATTTCTTGCCCTGCGCACTTTCAAAAAGGAGCTTATTATGCTTGATCTCAGTGCCCTCACATAATAAGCTCTGATGGATTCGGCACTGCCTGCTTCTATCCATGACGGCGGATGCCCGTATGCCTGAAAAATTTTATGAGTATGGAACAATACCTGTCAGGAGGAGGATGGGGCCTGTATGGTGAATCCGATATGTTATTGGAGTGCCACCCCGCAGAGTTTCCACTGATTTTGAGATGCCCGGAACAGTATATGAACAGATTGAGACGAATAAAAGCTTGAAGGCCATAGGCGACGAGGTTCTGCAATACTGGAAGGAAGCGGGCATTATTGAAAAGTCTCTTAATTCCTCCCTTGGGAACAAGCTGTTCACGTTCCTTGAAGGCCCACCCACTGCAAACGGCAGGCCTCATGTTGGCCATGCCATGACACGCACTGTTAAGGACAGCGTGCTCAGATACAGGTATATGACCGGCCACCGCATCTCCCGAAGAACGGGTGGCTGGGACTGCCATGGACTTCCAGTCGAAATCGAAGCCGAAAAGCACTTTGGCTTCAAGGTGAAGAAAGAAATAGAGGAATTCGGGATTGACAAATTCAACGAATACTGCAGGGAAAGCATATTCCGGTACATAGACGAATGGATGGAGACCGATGATCATCTGGGCTACTGGGTGGATCAGGAAAACGCATACGTGACAATGCGGAATGAATACATGGAGAGCGAATGGTGGGCTCTCAAAACCATGTTCGAAAAAAAGATGCTTGTAAGGGACTTCAAGATTGTGCCCTACTGCCCAAGATGCGAAACTTCCCTTAGCTCCCATGAGCTTTCACAGGGGTATGATGATGCAAAGGACCCGTCAGTCTATGTCAAATTCAGGGAGAAGGGGTACTCTGACAGGTATTTCATGGCCTGGACAACCACACCCTGGACCCTGCCTGCAAACCAGTTTCTTGCTGTGAATGAAAAAATTGAATATGCCCTGGTTCAGGTTGGGGAGGAAGAATACTATGTTGCCCGCCCCGTTGTGGAAAAACTCTTCGGCAAGGAAGCCAGAATACTTTCCACAATGCCTGGATCGGACCTTGTGGGAAAGCAGTATGAACAGCTAATGGACTTCATACCGGCCCCCAAAGGGTCCCTCGTGGTAACCTCAGGTGATCATGTTACAGTGGAGGATGGAACTGGAATAGTCCACACTTCCCCTGCATTCGGCGCTGATGACTTTGAAATAGGAAAGAGATTTGGTGTAGAAATAATCAACCCCATCAACCAGTCCGGAAGGTTCAATGATCCACGGCTTCCGTGGAACGGCAAATTCTTCAAGGATGCCGACACTGAGATTCTCATATGGCTCAAGACGCGCAATAAGGTCTACCGGTCAGAGAAAATAACACATACGTACCCGTTCTGCTATCGCTGCGGCACACCATTGCTTTACTATCCACTTCAGGCATGGTTCATACGCGTTTCCACAATAAGGCAGAAGCTCCTGGAAAACAACAGCAGGATAGACTGGCATCCGGAGCACCTGAAGGATGGCAGGTTTGGCAATTTCCTCACTGAAGCCAAGGACTGGGCACTGAGCAGGAACAGGTACTGGGGAACGCCTCTCCCTGTGTGGACCTGCCCTGAGGAGCATATGGTTGCAGTTGGGAGCGTTGAGGAATTGAAGCAGTATGGGGGCAGCGCACCGGATGATCTTCACCGCCCTTTCATTGATAATGTCAGATTCCCGTGTCCCACCTGCGGGAAGGAAATGACACGCGAACCGTACGTCATAGACACATGGTTTGATTCCGGCAGCGCAACGTACGCCGCCATACACTACCCCATGGAAAGCGGCAGGGTCCCCCTTCCAATATCCTTCATCACTGAGGCCATAGACCAGACCAGAGGATGGTTCTACACCCTTCACGTCATCGGCTCAATCCTCTTTGACACCAATGCCTACAAGGATGTGCTCTCCATAGATTTTATCCTTGACGAGCAGGGGAGAAAGATGAGCAAGAGCAAGGGGAATTCTGTCTATGCCATTGATTTTGTCAATGAATTTGGGCCTGACCCTGCCAGGCTGTTCTTCATGACCGGTGTTCCATGGCGATCAAAGGCCATAGACAGGAAGCTTATCTCAGAAATCACAAGGAAGGTTTTTGGCACCCTTTCAAATGTCTATTCATTCTTTGCCTCAAATGCAAACCTTGACAGCTACAGGTATGAGGGGCTCATGCCGGGAAGCAACATTCTTGACCGGTGGATCATTTCACGCTGCAATTCCACAGTTGAGGCAGTAAAAGTCGCCATGGATAACTATGACATGCATATTGCGCTGAAGGCCATTGAGGATCTCATTGAGGATCTGTCCAACTTCTATCTACGGCTTTCCAGAAGAAGATTCTGGGCTGAGACACTGGACAGGCAGAAGGAAGAAGCATATTCAGTGCTCTTCTATGCTCTGGAGACGGTTACCCTGATGCTTGCACCCCTGGCCCCATTCTACTCAGAATACCTATACAGGAAACTTCATCCCGAATCGGAAAGTGTTCATCTTGAGAAATTCCCGGAGGCCATGGGCCAGATGATAAACCATGATCTTGAGGCTGAGGTAAGCAGGGCAGAAGCCATACTGGAGGCCACAAGAAGGATCAGGCAGGACCATGGCATAAAGGGGAGGCAGCCTGTGACTGAGGTTCTGGTCTCTTCAACGACTGAAATAGGAAATGAACTCCTGGAAATCATCTCACCGGAACTCAATGCCAGGACAGTGAGGTTCGTTGATGAAAATGAGTGGCCCGTGGTCAGGAAAATTGCCCTCAAAACGAAGGAGGCGGCACCGCTCCTCCGGAAAGATCTCAACATGGTCAGGGAAGCGCTTGATCATGACGATGGCACCCTGGCACTGCAATTTTCCAGTGCCGGGTCTGTTAAGGTTGGGGAACACGCCATAACAGGGGAAATAGCCGAAATATTCATGGAGCCGAAGGCTGAATATGCCATGGATCACGAATCAAAGTCCGGGATAACGGTATTTGTCAACCTGAGGAGAGATCAGGCGCTGATGAACGAGGGGCTTGCAAGGGAACTTGTCAGGAGGATACAGGTCATGAGGAAGGAGATGAACCTTCAGTATGACGAGACAATCGACGTGACAATATCAGGCCCTGACGGGATCAGGGATCAGCTTGCGGGACACGCGGAATGGATGGGGAAGGAAACACTTGCCTCCACGCTGCAGTTCGCCAGCGGCATCGAGGGTAGGAAATGGGACATCGATGGCGAAATATTCATCATACGCATTGTCCCAACTGAGACGGTGAAGTGAATTGGACAAGGAAAGGGCATTCATTGTTGGGAGGTTTCAGCCCTTCCACAACGGGCATCTTGAGATAATAAGGAGCATACTGAAACACAATGCGTCAGTAATTATTGGAATAGGCAGTGCACAGTATTCGCACACCCTTAAGGATCCGTTCACTGCCGGTGAGAGGCATCTGATGATATCAACAACACTGGAAAGAGAAGGTATTTTCCAGTTCTACCTGGTACCCATTGAGGACGTCAACTCAAACCCCCTGTGGGTGGCCCATGTTGAATCTCTCACTCCAGGCTTCAACAGGGTGTATACAAACAATCCACTTGTAACCAGGCTTTTCAAGGAAAAAAATTACAGGGTTGAATCCATGGACATGATCAACAGGTCAAACTGGTCTGGAACACACATAAGGGAAAAGATGATAAAAAATCAGGACTGGAGATCCGATGTCCCGCGTGCAGTTGCTGACATAATAGATGAAATAGATGGAATATCACGGATCCAGGATCTTGCAAAGACAGATGAGGACGTTATCTAAGACAGTATCCTCATTATAACTGCGCTGTCCTGCAGGATGTGGTCAATGACCACGTATTCATCGGCCTGGTGGGCCACTTCAGGCATGGTTGTGCTCCATACCACGGCGTCGTAGCCTTTCCTGCGGAAGAATGCCGCACATGTGCCTCCTCCGATTCCCACCGCCGATGGCTCTTTTCCGCGGATATCCCTGATTGCTGCCTTAAGTGCCTGGACCACAGGCGCATTTACAGACGTTGGAATGGGTGCCTGCTCTTTCTGGAAGAGATCGTATGATATCTTTGCAGGGCTGCTCTTCTGAAACTCCCGTATGTATGCATCAATGAAGTCTGTCACCTCATCCAGGTCATACTTCGGCAGAATCCTGCAGTCCACGTACTGTACCTCCGTGCCCGGGATGGTGTTTATGTTGTCCACATTCTTCTCGTGCTTTGTTGGCTCAAACGTGGACTGCGGCGGAGAGAAAATTGGATCGGTGTCTGCATATTTCCTGTGCAGTTCGGCATCGAGGCCAAGTATGAACTTCATGGTTTCCCGGTTGGCGTTTATGGCCATTGCTGGCTGGCTTGCGTGGTACTGCTTCCCCAGTATCTTAAACTTGATCCACAGTATGCTCTTTTCTGCAACCTCAATCTGGAGGCCGTCTTCGGTGCCTGCATCCGGAACCATTACCAGATCGGTTTTCCTGAATATGTCCTTCTCCAGGAGATACTGTATTCCATATTTGCTGCCGACTTCCTCGTCCGCCACAAAGGCCAGTCCGAGATTATACTTCAGGTTCTTGCCCCTGATCTTCCGGAGGAGCAGCAGTGAAAGGAACACAGCCTGCCCGTCATCAGATGTGCCTCTTCCATAAATCTTCCTCCCCTCAACTGTAGTCTGGAATGGAGGATGCGTCCAGAGAGCAGGGTCCCCGACCGGAACTGTGTCTGTATGGGATACAAGCCATAATGTGGTGCTGGCGTTTCCCACCTTCAGGATGATGTTTGCCCTGACCGCTCCGTGAGAATCCTTTGTATCGTACCTCTTGAAATCGGAATAGCCCAGTTCCCTGAGAATTGCGCAGATCTCGTCAGCCCTGGCTGATTCCCCGCTTCCTCCGGATTCGGGTGAAATTGACTGTATTGGAATGATCCGGCTTGCAACGTGCTTTATGAATTCCTCGTCGTCCATTTCCATTATTGCAGACTGCATGTATAGAAATCAGCATTTCGCATATAATGTTTCAGCATGGCTTACCTTCACCCGGCCACTGTCAGCGGTAACCTATTTTATCCCAATCACATAACTGCGATTGATCATGGAAAACCGGAAGGAAAATTTCAGTGAGTGGTACAACGAGATTGTGGACATAGCCGGACTCAGCGACAAGAGATACCCAATTAAGGGAATGAATGTCTGGATGCCATACGGGCTCAAGGCGATGCAGAATATAGACCGTATCATCAGGACAAACGTTGATTCCCGGGATTTCCAGGAAGTGAGTTTTCCGGTTCTCATAACAAGGGACCAGCTCTCTGTTGAATTTGAACACGTGAAGGGCTTTGAGAATGAGGTTTACTGGGTTACGCGTGGAGGGATGGATCAGCTTGACGTGGAAATGGCCCTCAGGCCCACCAGCGAGGCGGCAATGTACGGGATGTTTTCCCTCTGGGTGAGGAGCCATGCGGACCTTCCTCTCAGGATATACCAGATAGTGAGCGTATACCGGTATGAGACAAAACACACCAGGACATTCATCAGGATACGGGAAATACATTTCTTTGAAGCCCATACTGCCCATGATTCCTACGATGATGCAGAGAGGCAGATGGATCAGTACAGGGAAATCTGGAAAAACATAAGCCACGAACTCTGCCTTCCCTACATGATAGACCAGCGTCCGGACTGGGATAAATTCCCTGGAGCCAGATACACACTGGCCTTTGATACGGTCCTCCCTGGTGGCAGGAGCCTCCAGATAGGAACAATACACCAGTACGGAACGAATTTCTCAAAGAATTACGACATAAAATACCTTAAGGATGATGGGACCCATGAATACGTGAGCCAGACAACCTTCGGGCTCAGCGAGAGGCTGCTGGCCGCTGTAGTAGGCATTCACGGGGACGATCAGGGCCTCATATTCCCGCCTGCAGTGGCGCCCATACAGGCAGTGATCGTTACCATCCCTTCGAAGAGTCTGGACGTCGTTCCATATGCCCAGGCAATACTTGATGAACTGAAGGCTGCAGGCATAAGGGCATCCCTTGATACCAGAGACAACTATACTCCGGGATTCAAGTACAATGAGTGGGAGATGAAGGGAGTTCCCCTGAGACTTGAGATAGGCGAGAAGGAAGTTTCTGGAAACCGTGTCACAGTTTCCGCCAGAACAGGTGGCAGGAGGAGGCAGATTGATAGAGGCGATATTTCCCGATCTGTGCCTGAACTCCTTGAAGAGGTGGCCGGGAATCTCAGGGCAAGGGCTGACGAACATTTCAGGAAATTATCAAGAAAGTACGACAGCATCGAGGAGATGAAAAACGCCCAGGGACTTGTTCTTGCAGGATGGTGCGGATCAAGGGATTGCAGTGATGCCATTGAGGGAAAGCTGGAGCTTGGGGCCCTTGGATTCAACCACGGCAGTGAGGCATCTGAGAAATGCGTTGTTTGCGGGAAGGACGGAAAGATTGCAGTATTTTCCCGGTCGTATTGAAGTGGTGGAATGAATCTTCACGGGATAAGGCTTGTTGTGTTCGACATGGATGGTGTCCTCACCACCCACCCCAGCAGCTGGGAGTACGTCCATCATGCAATGGGGGTGGATAACTCGGAGAACCTGAGACTCTACCGCACGGGAAGAATCAGTTACATGGATTTCTTGCGCAGTGATGTTAATCTGTGGATTTCCAGGCATCCGGGGATCAAAAGGGAGGATGTTGTAAAGATTCTGGACAGTATCCCCCTCCGGGAAAACCTCAGCTCTGCAGTGAACGAAATCAGGGACTCAGGAGCGGCGACCGCTATTGTCTCAGGCGGGATTTACTGGCTTGCCCAGAGAATAGCTGACCTTGCTGCCTTTGACCATATCTATGCCAACATGATACTCACCGATGATGCAGGCCGCATTATTCCTGATGGAAATGTTATGGTGGAGCCAAGGCACAAGGATGATGTCATAAAAGCCTTACAGAAGAGGCTTGGAATATCCGAAGCAGAAACGGCAAGCGTGGGAGATACCACACAGGATGCGGCAATGTTCAGGCACTCAGCCGTGTCCATAGCGTTTAATTCCGTTGACGGGAGGCTGTCTGGATTGGCTTCCCATTCTGCAAATGGCAATGACCTGCTGGAAATAGCCCGTATCCTTGCCGGTAAGGAGCGATGATACGGCCTGTTTCCGTTGAGCAATGCCAGTTTCGGCACATTTCTATTTATATACAGTATCCATGACTAACGCGATGGAAAAGGTCGATGCTTCAGTCTCGCCAGAAAAGGTATCCAGCGGTGTGGCCTGCCTGGATGACCTCATGGGCGGAGGCCTTGAGCCTGAAATAATCACTGAACTCTTCGGAGAGGGCGGATCCGGGAAATCAAACCTCTGCATGCAGTTCTGCCTTGCAACTCTGAGGTCTGGCAGGTCGGTCATATACCTTGACAGCGAAGGCTTTTCCACTGAACGTTTCAAGCAGATGAGCGGCGGTGATGACAGCCTTACGAAAAATCTGTACCTTTACAGGCTGGGATCCCTGGAGGATCAGGATCTGGCAATAATGAGGCTGCCTAAAATAGCCGAAAAGATAAGGGCTCCCGGGCTTATAGTCATTGATTCTTTCACCGAATTCTTCAGGCTTGAGAACCAGTCTGATCTATCCGCAAGATCGGCAGGATTCCAGAAGCAGCTTTCCAACCTCTCCACTGCGGCTCTGAAACTCAAGGTTCCCGCACTCATCACAAACCAGATCTACCAGGACCCTGATTCCGGAAGATTGAATCCTTTTGGAGGCTTCCTGGTTGACCACAACATGAAGGCAATTTACCGGGTTGAGAAGTTCCCAAACGGCAAGAGGAAGATATCCGTGACAAAGCACAGGTCCCTGCCGGAGGGCAGATCCTCGGAATTCAGGATAACGGATTTCGGGCTTTCCTGCGAGGTGCAGTAATTGGGTGTAGATATATCCGATATACTTGTTAAACACAGCACCAGCCTGAAGGATCAGGGCGGAATGAGGGTCAGTGTTGATGCCTACAACATAATTTACCAGTTCCTCAGCAGCATACGGCAGCCTGATGGCACTCCGCTAATGGACAGGTCAGGCAACGTGACGTCACATCTTTCAGGGCTTTTCTACCGTACAATAAACATGATAGAGGTTGGGATAAAGCCTGTCTTTGTCTTTGATGGCAGGCCGTCTATCCTGAAGAACAGGACGCTTGAGGCCCGGAAACTTGTGAGAGAGAAGAACCGGGAGGAGCTCCGGGTGGCACTGGAGGAGGGGAACGAGGAAAGGGCAAGATCACTCAGCTCCAGGATAAATTACATCACAACCGAGATCGTCAGCGAATCTAAGGATCTGCTGAAATACATGGGTGTTCCGGTGGTTCAGGCACCATCTGAGGGAGAAGCTCAGGCATCCGTGATGTGCAGGACAGCACTGGTGGACGGGGTTGTCTCCCAGGACTACGACTGCCTGCTCTTCGGTGCAAGGCGCGTGTTCCGGAATCTCACACAGATGGGAAAGCGTAAGCTCCCGGGCAAGAACATTTACATAAACGTTACGCCGGAGTTCATAGATCTGGAGGAAAACCTTGGGATTCTGGGCATCACCTGGGAGCAGCTCATACACGTAGGCATAATGGTTGGGACTGATTTCAATTCCGGGCTTCCAAGAACCGGCGCAAAATCTGCCCTGAAACTCATCAAAAAGTACGGGACAATTCATGAGGTGATGAAGGCCAGAAAAGAGGAAATCGAGAATCTTGATGAAATCATAGAACTGTTCATGAACCCCCCATATGCCGATCCAGGCGATATTTCCATGAGACCTCCCGATGCTGAATCTGTGAAGCACTTCCTCTGTGACATTCATGATTTCTCGCCATCCAGGGTTGATCCATATATAGAAACCCTGCAGGCGGCCTACAGGAAGGAATCACAGAAGAATCTCGATTCATTCTTCTGAAGAATGAAATTGTCCGCTGAAAGCTACAGGCTTGTTTCCAGTAACATGGTGCTAAAGTTTAATCTCATTAATTATATGCAACTAGTTTATATACGTCATTCATTATGCATACATGCCATGAATCCGGATAGAATTCTGATAGACATAGCCCATGTTTCGAGGCGCGGAAGCTCCCTCAGGGTGACCCTCCCCAAGAAGGTCAGCCAGCAACTCTCAATTGAGCCCAGGGACATCGTAGGATTCTACATGGAAGGTGACAGGATAATACTGGAGAAAATGAAGTGATCCCGCATCCTTCGTTAATGTGTATCACTGCATCCCCATGAAGCTTGCGTCATGAGAATACGCTTCTTGATGGTTCCATCATCTCATTCAGATATGTCGACAGCGCCGCCTTGAGGTCCATGGGATGTATCCTGCCGGATGAGTATTCCAGTTCAAACTCACTGTATTTCCTGAAGGTTATGTCTCCTCCCTTTGATGGTGGCCTGTTTATGACGATCTCCCTGCCAAGGTATGGAAATACCACGTGTTTCATTATTTCCACCAGAGGATTGCCGTCGATCTCTGCTACCGGGCAGAATGCTGACTTTATTTTTCTCTCCACATCCTTCCTGGAATCTGACATGAATATGGCTGAATCCGGGTCGCTCTTGGACATCTTCTTGAAACTGTCCATCCTGCCGGAGCCCTTCAGGCTGCCCAGCAGTGCTGCATGCAGGGAAACGGGCTTCTTCTCGCCCATTCTGGCTGCTATATCCCTGGCCAGCATGTGGGCGTGCCGCTGATCCATGCCACCAACTGCAACGTCAAGCTTCATGAAAAAGATGTCCGTAACCTGCATAAGTGGGTATATGTATTTGCTGAAGTCGCTGTCGGCGTCGTCCTCACTCCTCCCCATTATGGGCAGGGCCCTCCTGATCCTGGCCAGGTTGGAGTTCTTTGCCACCATGAGGAGCTTCTTCCAGTAGTCAGACCCTGAAACAAGGTCATCTGCCCAGACAAATTCCACTTCGTTATAGAGCCCCTGCGCCTTCATGCACTTCATCATGACTGTACCGCTTTCCCTTATCCGCTGGAGATCACCGCCCAGCTTGTCGTTCACCATTGCATGCCAGTCCGCCAGGAGAACCCTCATGTTGATACCGGAATCCACCAGGCGGTTGATCTTTCTGGGCCACATTATTCCTGTGGCTATGTGGGGCAGGCCGGAGGGCTCAAAACCTATATATCCCGTACTTCCAGGTGAAAGGGAAGAAAGTTCCTCGGGTGTAACAATCTCCTGAAACTCACTTTCAAGTCCTTGGGTGCGAATCATCTTGCTGTGGATTGCCGCTTGGTTTAATTAAGCTTTGGCGGCAGACTTCCCTGAATGAGCATCTGAAACACTTGCCCCTGTTGTTGTGGTTTCTTATGGCGTGGCGATCTGAGTTTCTCATCTCATCCAGGATTGAAAGCAGTTTCCATCTGTTTTCGGAACTGTTGTGAACCTTGAAAGCCGTTTCCCTGTACTTCAGGATGCCATATGGAATGCTCTGGCCAGGATAATTTTCCTCGAGAATGGCAAAATATGCAAACATCTGATAGAGGTGGCCATCCCTCGGTGAGGAGGCATTTGTGCTCTTGTATTCATAGGGAATTATGGTCCGCCCCTTCCTGACAATCATATCAGGTTTGCCGGATATTCCAAGTTCAACCGACCTGAGTATCCTCCCTTTGCCCTGCAGGTCCTGGTATACCTCCTGGCCTTCCGGAATTGCCAGAGATCTCCTCCTGCTCCTGAGCTTCAGGAGAATGGCCAGAAGAAAAATGAATGTAATTGATAGGATAACAAGCGGGAACTGGATCATATGAGAAGTGACATCACATAATACAATATGAATGCCACCGTGGCCACCAGCAGGGCTGAAATTGTATAGATGTACATGCCGGTTGACCTGTATGATCTGCCAACTTTCCTGTGAGACCTCACGCCCGCCTTCATCCTGGCCGAAGAGTGCCCTGATCTGGGAGCTCCTTCCCTGTCCAGCTGCCAGCTAACATTGCAGAACGCATATTCTGAAATTTCCGACGCGCTTATGTTTTCCTTATCCCCCAAACATTCTCACTTCCATTGCCGCATCAGGCGGTATCAGAGCGGCTTTTCTATTATCACAGGCCCGTATGGCTGCTGCTGTGAAAGCTTCAGCTTTCTTTCCCTCATCAGAAAACCGCAATACACGAAGAATGAGGGTCTCGTAAACTCTGGTGTATCCCAGATCTGCTCCAGCGGGATCTCGCTCCTGGAATCAGAATTGATAATCTCACCAACCCTGAGAATCTCACTTTCGGGCTCCTCCGCATGAAGGTTTGACACTATCTCCTCTATGTCGTGAGTTTCCTCCGCTGGATCACGCACTGCAAGCTGTTTCCTTGCGCGGCTGCCGTTAGAATAAGCCTCCCTCATGGCATCCAGAAGCTCAACAAGGAAGACCTTCCTCTTCTCCTGATGGCGCACCGGAGGGTTGAAGCTGATTTCTACCGGATCATTAAGCTGGGAAGGCACAGATTCATCAATTTCGCCGTCCTCATATTCCGGCTGCTCGGGCTGCAGCCTCTTTTCGATTGAATCCTCAGTCTTCCGGCTAAGTATGTGCCAGGCCTGGTACATGATAAGGCCGGCTGTGCCGAAATCCCTGAATTCATCCGTGACGACCTCGGAGAAAATCTTTGTGAATGACCTGAGATCGATATCCCATGGATCTATGCTGCCATCAAGGCACATCCTGAAGATTGATGCAATGGCCTTTTCCACGGGGTTTGTATACTCCCTTACTCCCTGGTCTGAAAGCATCTCCTGGTAATATGCAGTGTCGGATTCAAGAAGCGTTCCCTGGACAACTATGCTCCTGACTATGTCATCCTGGTTCAACTCTGCACCTCCATGTTGCCGGATTCAGAAACGGACTTCTCGAATATCTCGGTATTTTCACCGTCAAAGCTTGTAACCACAACCACATGATCGGCATATTTCAGCATCGCCTTCCTCAGGGACACTGAGAAGACCTGGGATGTGTTTGAGTTAAGCTTGAACATCTTTCCAACACGCTCAGCGTTTGATCCGTCAAGGAACATGTCTACCTCGTCCAGATAGTACAGGGGTGAGGGGTTGATTCTCTGCACGGCAAGTATGAATGAAAGCGCAGTGAGGCTTTTTTCACCGCCGCTCAGTGCTTCAAGCTTGGAAAAGCTCTTCCCCTTGGGCCTTGCCCTTATGAATATCTCGGAATTTAGCGGATCCGATTCATTGCTCATTTCAAGGCTTGCTTCTCCGCCGCCAGATATCTCACCATATATGGATTTCATGTTCTCGTTTATGGCCCCGTACATTTCCATGAAAATCTTTTCCTTCTGGTGGTTCAGCCTCTCCATAAGCCTTTCCAGGTCCGCTTTCTCCTGCGAAAGACTGTCCATTTCCCTGGTGAGTGCGTCAAGATCCGCTGAGACCTGCTGGTATTCCGCAACGGCCTTCTGGTTCACAGGCCCCAGGGCCACAAGTTCTGCATTCCTGGCATCGAGCTCACGTTTTGCCTCCTGGATGTATCTCATGGCCGGGAGAATTTCGCCCCCAACTTCAGCCATTTGCTGGGCGAGATCCTGTATCCTTGACTGGAGGTTCTCAGTCTTGAGCCTGGATGACAGTATGAGATCATTCTTTGTTCCAATTCCCGCCTTCTCTGTTTCAATGCTCTCTTTTATCCTTGAAATTTCTGCCTCATTAGCGTTAAGCGCGTCGACAATCTCCCTGGACTTCTCGGATATTTCGGCTTCAACTGCCCTGAGTTTTTCAAGGTCAGCCTTCTGCTGCGCCAGTGTGCCCTGGGAAACTTCAAGATCCTTTTCAAGCTTTGCCCTTTCCTCGCTGTTGGACGTAATTCTTGCCCTGATCTCGTCGGATTTCTGCTTTATGTGTGAGATATCGTTCCCGATCTTCACAATCTCAGCAGAAAAGTCGCTTTCCCTTGACCTGAGCGATGTGAGTTCGGCCTCCAGGGCACTCTCCTTCTCTGCGAACTGTGGGGAAATTTCACGGATCTGATCGAATATTGCTGACTTTTCAGATTCGAGGCGTGATATCCTGACCCGTATCTCCTTGGATTCCCGGTCATTGCCGGAAAGTTTCCCATCCACCTCGGATAGCTTCCTGTTCAGGTCAGATATTCTTGAAGCCAGTTCGTCCAGCTTCGGTTTTCCCTCATCCACCAGTTTTCTCCACTGCTGGATCTCGGCCGACCGGGAACCCTCGCTTCTTGAGGTGTCCCTCAGCTTCTGGGATATGTCATCAAACTCAGACTCAACCTGCGGAATTTCTGAATTTATTGCATCGAGCTCTGCGGAAATTTCCCTTATCCTTGCTGACAGCTCTGAAATTCTTGCATCAAGGTTCTCCTGGGATTTTCCCCTGTCCTGGAAACCGCCTGTAATTGCACCGCTGGCCTCAAATATATCGCCGTCCATTGTCACAAGCCGGACCCCGACCATGTACTTTCTTGCAGTGGGAACATCACGCACTATGACGGTATCCTGGACAGCGTACCAGATAATCCCTTCATATTTCGGATCGAATGATATTTTTTCGAAAACGTAGCCCATTGATCCATCTGAGGAGCGGACAGTGATGGCTTTGCCTCTGGGTCTGCCGCCCAGAACCTTGTTGAGTGGAAGGAAGGTCATCTTGCCTGTCCTTTCCCTTTTCAGGAGGTCAAGGCACTGCTCGGCAACCCCGTCATCCTCCACAACAACGGAGTTAAGCCTCGCCCCTGCGGCTGCCTCTATGGCCGGCCTGAATTCGTCCGGAAATGACACCAGTTCCCTTATGGTTCCGTGTATTCCCTGTATTTTATTCTGATTCCTGGCACCAAGAATTGTGGCGACAGCACGGTTTGCTGATCCGGATCTTGATGAAACCTGTGACTGGAGCTGCGTATGTTCCCTTCCAGCTGCATTGAGGTCTGCCTGCAGGACGTCCTTCCTCTTTCTAAGCTCTTCCAGCCTGCGCTTCAGCTCATAATACCTGAATGACAGCTTTTCGTTGTTTTCCTTTGAACTGCCTGCATCTTTCTCGATTTCCTTCAGGCGCCATGCGGCGTCCCTCACCTGGAATTCAAGATCTTTCTTCTTCTCTTCCAGTGTCCCAAGTTCACTTACAACACCAGACCGTTCTGCCTGTATCCTGTCCCTTTCCTCAATGAGGTGATCCATCTGGCTGTTCAGCTCCCTGATGGAACTGTCCTTAGCCTTAATCTCCTCCTGCTTTTTCAGGATCTCTGAGGAACTCCTGCTGTTCTTATCCCGGATTGATTTCAGATCCTGTGAAATCCTTCCCATTGAAGAACGTATTTCATTCAGGGTTTTGCTGTTTTCAGCAAGGTTGGACTGCAGCCATTCCAGGCTTCTTGAGGTTTTTTCCAGGTCCCTGTTGTCTGCTTCCATCTGGTCAGAGATATTCCTGATTCTCTCCTGACTGTTCTCGACCCTGATTCCCGTCTCTGCTATGGTGACGCGCTGATTTTCAATCTGTTCCCTGATCTCGCGCAACTGTGAGTTTCCTGACACCTCAAGCCTCTGCTTCAGGTCCCTGTTCTCGCCCTCCAGAAGGCCAAGCTGCTGATTCATGCTTGTGATTCTGGCTTCAATTTCACCGATCTCCTGCATTAGCTGATCGATGTTTCTTGAATGTGAAGCGATTTCCCTCTGCATGCCTTCCTTCTCGATGTTAAGCATGGTCATTCTGAGGTTTCTTATTGCCGCGGATAACCGCTCATACCTTTCTGCCACATCCTTTTCAGCTTCAAGGTCCTGTTTGCGCTTCTTAGTCTGGTCTAGCAGAACCTCAAGCCTTCCCAGGTTCTCGCTTATGGAGAGGATGTCACCCTGGGCCTTCTCTATCTGTATGTCAAAGCTTTCTATTCCAGATATGGACTCAAGCAGCTTTCTCCGCTCGAATCCGGTCATTTTCACAATGTTATTGATATCCCCCTGGAGAACAAAGCTGTATGAATCCAGGTAGATATGAAGGGAATCCAGGAGATCGGCCACATCGGAATGCCTCACTCTCTGGCCGTTTATGTAATAGTTGGACTTGTAGCCATCCATTTCAGCCACAAGTTCCCGTTTAAGGATTATCTTCCTGTCCTCAGGAAGCTTCCCAGGATCCTCAGTGTCAAGTGTCACAGTAACACTGCAGTAATCCCTGTTGTGTTTTTCGTCCGATGATTTGTGTATGAGATCGCCAAGCCTTTCGGCCCTGACTGCCTTTGATGATCTTGTGCCCAGGACAAACAGCAGTGAATCGCCGATGTTGCTCTTTCCACTTCCATTGGGCCCGCTTATGACGGTAAACCCTTTCCTGAACACTATTCTCTTCCTGATTCCGAACGATTTGAAATTATGAAGCTCAAGAGATTCCAGAAACATATTTCCATCTGTCTGACAGTTGTCATTCAATTAACTTATAATCCTATATAAATATTATTGTCCAATAAAAAGATAAATGTTTGGCCGGATAAATTTGAGAATCACTGTTTACGTTTCGTCAACCACCAACGGCTAAAGCACGTTGGCTTGCACTTCCAGATTTGTTGGCATGGCAACCCTTCTCAGGAACGGAGCGCAATAGGCCAGCTGACTTCGGGGAGCAACCCTTACCAGTCATGTCGCAGGATGGTATGGCCCTCACCACTCAGGCAGAGGCGTATGCTGTACAGCCCTCGGTGTCACCGCCGAATCCCTCAGGCAACCTCAGGCTTAACCCATGCAAGCCAGGAGGTTTTCCGGAAATGCATCTAG
>JAKAQT010000113.1 GCA_021819605.1 Thermoplasmata archaeon | reverse complement strand
TCCATGGTAATCCCTAAGGAAAAATTGCTTAATATTTTTTCAGATGGTACCGGAAAGCGCTTACATATAACAGAACACCCTTATATGCAAATTAGGGCTACCTGATTGAGAATATGGATGATATATCCAGGACGGAAGAATTCAACAGAGAGGCAATCGCCTATTCTGAATATTACAAGGGTAAAATCCAGGTTCTTCCAAAGGTTCCGGTAAGAGGGCTGCAGGATTTTTCTTTTTGGTACACACCAGGAGTTGCTGCAGTCTCTCTGAAGATAGCCAAGGAACGTGACAGTTCGTTCGAACTGACAGGAAGATGGAATTCGGTGGCGATACTTACCGACGGTTCGAGGGTTTTGGGGCTTGGAAACGTGGGCCCAGAGGCGGCAATGCCGGTGATGGAAGGAAAATCCCTGATTTTCAACGTACTTGGGGCTGTGAACGCTGTGCCGGTTCCAATAAGGATCGCAAGCCGGGAGGAATTCATAAGCGTTGCAAAGGCTCTTGAACCTACCTTTGGAGGTTTCAATCTGGAGGACATAGAATCCCCGAAGTGCTTCTATATCCTCGAGACTTTGCAGAAAAGTCTTTCTATTCCAGCCTGGCACGATGACCAGCTTGGAACGGCGTGCATCACGCTGGCTGGTGTCATTAACGCCCTGAGGGTGGTTAATAAGAAGATTGAAGATACAAAAGTTGTTCTTCTCGGCTCAGGAGCTGCAAACATAGCAGCTGCACATCTTCTGGCTGCGGCGGGTTTCAAGAAAGGCAACATGACACTGGCTGATTCCAAGGGGATACTTGAGCCGGAAAGAGAGGACATTGACAGTCTGATGATAAACAATCCCTGGAAGTATGAACTGGCAATGCAGACCAATTCAGAGAGACTGAGGGGTCCATCTGAAAAGGCATTCAATGGTGCAGATGTCATAATTTCTGCATCAAAGCCAGGACCTGGCACAATCAAGCCGGAATGGATCAGGACAATGAACAATGATGGCATAGTCTTCGCACTGGCAAACCCCATACCGGAAATATGGCCCGAGGAGGCAAAGAAGGCAGGAGCAAAGATTGTGGCAACAGGCAGAGGGGATTTCCCGAACCAGGTGAACAACAGCCTTGTATTTCCCGGAGTATTTCGTGGTGTTCTTGATGCCAGGGCAAAAGGGGTAAACTTTGACATAATGGTGACTGCATCATACGAAATAGCCAATTTCGTGAAAAACCCGGATGAGGATCATATTGTACCTACAATGGATGACTGGGAACTCTATCCCAGTGTTGCGTCGGCTGTGGCTTCAAAAACTGTTGAGATGGGCCTTGCAAGGAAGACAAACTCAAGGGAAGGCTTCTATAAAACTGCGCAGGAACTCATAGAATTCAACAGGAATATGTTTCTGAAGCTGATGGATGAAAAGCTTATAAGGGATTTACCTGGAGGTATTAAGAATGAAAGATAAGATTGTGGTTAGGGAAATGCTTGCTGCTGATATCGATGGATCTGTTGATCTGATACTGAGACTCAAGAAGCTGAATGGGGAATTTGACTCCATATTTGTGGTCTCAGACAAAGCAAAGAAGGATGCCGAGGATCGCCTTAAGGAAGCCGTAAAAAACCCAGAGAGGCACATATCTATCCTGGCAGAAAGGGGCGGCAAAATACTTGGAGTAATGCTCATAAATATCCTGGACAGGTGCTATTACCTTCCTGAAAAGGAGGCGAGAATAACCGATTTCTACATAATGCCTGAGTTCAGGAGATCAGGCGCGGGTAAAATGCTTATTTCAAGGAGTTATGAGGAACTTAAGAAGAGGAAGATAAGCATTATTACTGCTGAGTTCCCATCACAGAATCTCATTGCCCTGAGATTCTACAAGAGTCTGGGATACAGGGAAATTGTGGGCATATACGGAAAGGTTCTAGAGGAAGAGTGAGGGTGCCAGTGCACCAGATCCCATTCCCGGAATTTCTTTCAGAGGCTAAGAAACAGACATATGCATCACTGTCCGGCAAGGTCTTATCTGCGATATCCGGCGCAAAGGAGCATGAATTCATCCGAGATGATTATAGGTATGTGGACATTTATTTCGGGGCCGCTCATTTTTCAGGAATTGAAATTGTCTATGAGAAAAATAAACCCGTGTGGGTCATGACCTATTCGGGAGGATTGATACGGCATGCGGATAAGGCGGAAAATATCTACGCATTCCTCAGGCAGGCTTTGCTGGTTCCTGACCCCGGAATTCCCGTCAGGGGCCCAAAGCACCTGGCTGCTGGAGAATACACATACACCCTTTCCGTTGATGGCACCCTGGACCGCTTCTCAGGCAGTGAGACCATAAATGAGAATTCTGAAATAGTGTATTCCCTGGCCTTTGCAGGCGGCAATGTGAACTGAATCATTTCAGTCAAGCTCCCAGGCTGAATCTATCACGTGGAGCAGCATTCAGATTGAGAGGGCTATACCCCATATTCCCGCTGCTTCTATAACAGTGAATGTGGCCCAGTACAGAGCCATGTATGATCTGGAAAAGGCATGATCACCCATGACAGTCTCATCAGAAACGAGTTTTCCCAGTAGCAGGCCGATTGGGATGAGCACGATCACGAAAATAACCATGAGGTTGATCACAAGTCCCAGAAGATCTGAACCAAGGTAGATTGCAATTACCATGGCGGGGAGGCTTTCTCCCACGTACAGGTAAAAGAATTTTCTGCTGGATGGGGTTATTCCAGAATCATGGTTTCCCCATGAAAGAGTTTCTCCAATTCCCCACGACGATCCCAGAGAGATCACAACCAGGGCAAGAAACCCAGAAGATATGAATCCAACGGCGAGAATGTAGGGAGCAAGAGATCCAAAAGGCTTCATGGCAGATGCCAGTGCCCCAACTCCCATTTCTCCACCAATGAAAGTCCCTGCAATAACTATGCCAACCATGAGAAGTTCACTGACCACTGCACCCATATAGGTCTCATTTCTGATGAGCCTGAGATCACTCAGCCCCAGCCTCTTTTCAGCCGTAGCTCCTGCCTGATAGAACAGCATGAACGGCATAATCACTGCACCTATGTTTGCCACAATGTAATAATCAAAACCGCTGTTTCCATAGGGCTGGAATGGCGTCAATCCCATCATGACGTTGCTGAAGCTGGGCCTGAAAATAAATACGGTGGAAATTATGGATATGACGAGCACCAGTGAAACGGGTATGAGTATTTTCTCTATCCCGTCATATTTCCTGGAAAATACGATGGCGTTGTGTATAACGTACACAACAGGTATGGATATGATTGGGGAAATTCCTAAAAGTGCAAAGCCAATGGCGATTCCTGCATATTCTGCAATGTATGAGAGAATATCAGTCATGGCCATGGGTACTGAAGCAATTCCCGAAATCTTCCGGCTGTATCTTTCCCTTAGAACATCCCCTATGCCCTTTCCGGTGACTGCGCCCAGCTTTCCGGATGCATACTGCATTATGGCCAGCGGAATTGCAAGCACCAGCATTATGAAAATAACATGATATCCGTACAGGGAACCTGTTTCCAGCCCTGTAATGATGCTGGCAACATCAACATCGGCTATCATAACAAGCCATGCAGGCCCCATTCTGGCCAGCACACTGTGCCGGTTACCGAAGTCATATGTATTCATGTAAGGATAGCCTTACAGCTTTCTTAAATACTTAAGACTTATTCATTAAATGTTAGGTATGTCATCGCTCTTGCAACTGATTCAGGAACTTTTTCACCAACATTAGAGGGGATGCACAGCATTCCCTGGTGGTCGGTCGCTACCTCATATCCGGGAAGCATTGATCTGGTTCCAAGGTAATGAAGTATTTCAGAGTTTTCAAAAATCACACGGGAAATCCTGTACTTTCTATCGGGCTTAAGTGAACTGAAGAAGATATCGTGAATTTCATGCACCATGCCGTTTTCATCAGGTACAGGGTTTCCATGGGGACATGAATCGCATCCGTATTTTCTGCAGACAGCAACTGCGATTGTTTCTGTAATGCCATGCTCAATTCCCATTGCCTCATCGTCGATGGTTTCCCATGGGAGTGAAAGTGACTTCCAGAGAAGTATTTCGGCTATCCTGTGCTTCCTGAGGAATATGTTTGCCTCGACGCTGCCTTCCCTGGTGAGAACATATTCGCCTCTTGATCGCCGTTCCACGAGTCCTTTCTGCACTAGAATCTTAATTTCGTCATATGCGCTCTGCCTTGCTGTTCCCAGAAGATGTGCGATCTCACTGAGCGATGCATATCCGTTGTAAAGTGTGAATTCATCAATTGCCTTAAGGTAATCCTCTGCAGTAATGGATCTGGTTTCCACAGTGGAATAACGATGTATCCATAATATAATTAGCGCTTCACTCCAGGCTCTCAGGATATACCCTGAATCAGCATCGGTATGGAATCTCTATAGAAATAGTCTATTCCAAAGTGGCCTTCATCATATCGCATAATTGTATTTGCGATGCCATTTTCATTGAGAATGGTATTTAATGCACTGATACCCAGATTCAGGGAAAACTCGTCACGATTCCCCAC
>JAKAQT010000112.1 GCA_021819605.1 Thermoplasmata archaeon | reverse complement strand
AGTTTTCAAGCACGGACAGGGATCTCTCCGCGCTGAACCTCCCCTGCTCATATGCGAAAGAGGTTGAACCGGCCACAAGAGGTGCATAAAGATTGGACCATGCCCATTTTGCCCATCCGGGGCTGCTAATGTTCCAGTGTATATCCTTTGGCCCTATTCCAAGCCACAAGGCTGTTGAAAGGTGCCCAAGAGGATAGTACCCGTTATGAACGATGGCTTTCGGCTTGCCTTCGGTGCCAGAAGTGAAGAAGATGGCATGAGGAGTTTCAGGATCGCGATGAATCGGTGAATATTCTGAAGGTTTCACATCGACCCTGTTCTGGAACTCCTCGCTTGTCACGTCAAAGATCTTGAGGAAATATCCTCTTGTTGCATTCTCAATTGATTTTCTTGAATCAGAATCAGTAAAAACGGCCTTGGCGTTGATCTGTTCAACTCTGTATTTGATATCTCCAGATGTAAGAAGAAGAGGCGCAGGCGAGTATACCACGCCCACCAGTGCGGAAGCTATGGCAACGTACCAGAGGTCAGGAATCATTTTCGTCATTATGAGTATGGCATCACCCTTGTGGATTCCCTCATCCCACAGCAGGTTGGCGTACTGCATGGACTTCCGGACCAGTTCCCCATAGGTGACATTCTGAATGTTCTCATCCTGATCCATCAGCATCAATGCAGTTTTATCCTCATCGTGTTTCATGAGAATATCCGTAACCCAGTTGAAATCTTTGTGAAGCTGCAATTCCTTCATTTCTTCAAGGTCAATCATAAAATATACAACACAGTTTTGTGCATTAATTTTACTGATTTGCCATACTGCTATTGCCCACATGAGTTAAATTTCTTAACAGGATAGCATAAAGTGCTGCAAGCTCATTAGCCGGAGACTGGAAATATGAGGGAGAAATTTTCAACTGATACCAAGGTTGCGTATCTCGGGCCCAGAGGAACCTGGAGCGAGACTGCAGCCGATTATCTGGCACCTGGCGCTGCAAAGGTGCCTGGCTCTAGTTTCGCAGAAGTTCTTGAGATGGCTGAGGCGGGTATTACTGACTCCTGTGTTCTTCCGGTGGAAAATTCGGTTGAAGGCCCTGTTTCTTCTGTCATCGATCTCATGGTTGGGTCAAAGATACGGATAACTGGGGAAGCCATTGTTTCCATCAGGCACATGCTTCTTTCCAATTCAGAAAAAATAGAAAAAATATATTCGCATCCGCAGGCCATAGCCCAGTGTCGCAATACCATAATGAGGCTCTATCCTGCAGCACGAATCTATGAAACCACCTCCACAGCTGAAATGGCACAAAAAGTTAAGGATGAAACCGGCTCCGCAATCATAGGATCTTCCAGAATTTCTGAGCTTTATGGCCTGGCAGTGAGGTTATCTGACGTCTGCGATTATTCAAGGAATCTTACACGGTTCTTGTTGCTGTCACGGGGTGAAACTGTTGCCACAGGAAGGGACAAGACGTCGATCACATTCATACTGAAGGAGAATGTTGCGGGTTCTTTGGTGAATGCGCTGCTTCCATTCTCAACAAGAAACATTAACCTCAGCATGGTTATGTCCCGGCCTGACAAATACAACCCTGGCACTTACAGATTCCTTTTCGATGTCCATGGGCACTCCAGTGATGAGCCAATAAAGGATGCTATCGCTGAGCTGGCATCTCAGTGCAGCAGCATCAAGATTATTGGTTCCTACCCCAGATCTTCATGGGATGAGGCCACGGAACCGCAGAAATGAAAACCGGCATATCCGGAGTGCTCAGATTCAGCATTTTTTTTGAGAATCTCTGGCCACCTCTATTTGAGAAATATACATTTCAACTCTTATCACAATCTCACTGTATGAGGATTCATCCACTTTAATTCTCTCTTCTCCAATATCCGCGAAAAGCGAGCCGTGATCCTCATGAAAGTGAAGGACATTTTTTCCTTTATAATAAAAATGACCTGGTTGTTTTTCAACAATTCCCTGAATTTTCCTGACTCTCGTCAGCAGTTGATAAACATGTTTCAGGTCATCTGAAGTTGCGTGCTTCATTATCCAACGACAGGAAAGTTCAATGAAAAAATATTTCCACGTTGGGGCGTCAGGAACTTAAGATGGCACGATTAACGCAATATTTTAAAGCAGTTAATGACTTGAACTCAAACGAGTACGCTTTAAATTGTACATATGTGCTCCAAGGTATGTGTTTGTATCCATCCTTTAACTGACATCCTCTCCATGCTATAACACTGGAGGTTCCTGCTTCATCGATGGAGGCTTTATCATGATATTCGAAGGTCATATTCCATCTCACACCCTTTTTATCGACCTTATCAGGCTTAAATTCCCCACTGCCCGTAGGTGTGATCCATGTATATTTCTGTTTCCGATGAACTTTCCATCCGCAATTCATCCCCTCTCCAAAGATAGGGGGCATTGTTGCTGAAAAAATTGTAAATGGGACTGAAGCAAATAAATAGTGATCATTTATCTCACAAGCCCCTTAAAGTTTGAAAAAATATCCTTCCAATTGGGGTTTGTTACACTTACGATCATTCAAGCAGAAAGCCCACTTCTTAAGTTGCGGGATGAATGCGAAATGTTTTTTGGAAAGGATTGATGTGTTTAAGCAATGATTAAAGCCCTCAAAGTGAGACTGTATCCCAACGAAGAACAGAAGATTCTTCTTGAGAAGCACTTTGGGGCATGCCGCTTTGTATAGAACCACTTCCTTGAGTTGAGAACTAAGTACTTCGCTGAACACAAAAATGAAAGGAAGGGTCTTTCAGTATTTGACACCATGAGGATGTTAACTGCACTGAAGAAGGAATTGACATGGCTGAATGAGATTAACTCACAGAGTCTCCAGCATTCCCTTGTTAAACTGGACATGGCATTCAGATCGTTTTTCAGGCACAATACAGATTATCCAACGTTCCGATCAAAGAAAGACAACCAGTATTTTATCGTACCGTCAGGTTTTAAGGTGAAGAAAAATAGACTGATTATTCCCAAATTCATGGATGGTATTGTTTACCGTGATGAATCCAGCATTCCGGAAAACATAAAGCAGATTTTTGTAACCAGGGATGTTGAACGCTACTATGCATCGATTCAGTATGAAACTGATGAGGAATTAACCA
The DNA here is from genome assembly GCA_021819605.1 of Thermoplasmata archaeon. Taxonomy (GTDB): domain Archaea; phylum Thermoplasmatota; class Thermoplasmata; order Thermoplasmatales; family Thermoplasmataceae; genus UBA509. The sequence continues at coordinate 1,429 of JAKAQT010000112.1, read as the reverse complement.
GAGTGGATGTCATAATCGGTATCGACATGGGAATCATATCATTCCTCACCACCTCAGACGGCGTGCAGGTTGAACCATTGAATGCATTGAGGACAGGAGAGAAGAAGCTAAGGAGAGAACAGAGGAGGCTGTCAAGGAAAAAGAAGGGATCAGAAAACAGGAAGAAGCAGATTGTGAAAGTGCAGAAGATTCACCAGAAAATCAGGGATGCGAGGACAGATTTCAATCATAAGGTATCAACAGCGATAGCCAAGCATTACGGTACAGCTGTGGTTGAGGATCTGAGCATTCATGGGATGCAGGGAAACCACCATCTTGCAAAAAGCATAACGGATCAGGGATGGCATCGGTTCAGGCAGATGCTTCAATACAAGATGGATTGGAGAAATGCTGAGCTGATTGAGATAGGGAGATATGAACCATCATCTAAGATTTGCTCGAAATGTGGGAGCATAAGGCATGACCTGAAACTATCGGATCGCATATACCATTGCAACGTATGCGGTCTCTCAATGGACCGTGATCTGAATGCTGCAATAAACATAAGGAATATGGGATTGATCAAAGTAGGGAGGCGCACTCCCGAATTCACGCCTGTGGAAAGTGCTACGGCGGCAGAACTCCTTAAGGGAGGTCTACGAGTTGCCACTCTATGAATCAGGAACCCCACATGCTTTAGCGGTGGGAGATGTCAGAGTGGAAGTTTCTTCCAGTCCATGAGGTCCTTGTCATTCAGGGACCTAATCTCAAGCTTTTCCAGAAGATCTATGAACAGGTCATCCCTGATTGAATCAGAATATACTTTTTCCTCAGAATGACGGAAAATTGCAGATCTTATTGCGCCTGCTGCCAAGGCTGACTGCAGATGTGAAGCCTCCACGGAATCATCCTTTATCTGTTTTGAGTAAGTTCCTGACAGGTCATCTTTCTGCAGGTCCTCAAGCAGGTCATCAACAGTAGCTTCAAGTTTCCTGTTGTGTTCCTCTGCCAGCACTACACGGACCTTGTATGTTGGCTCAAAATCGATCTTGTCATCATCCACCTTGAACCAGTTCTTTGCATCTTTTTCAAAGAACACCTCAGACAGTGTCTTCGCAACGAGTTTTGGATCTGAGAAATCTACATTGGAGGTAAGATCATAAATAACCAGTGAGCCATCTCCTGAAACTTTTCTTGAGTTTTCAATGACTGATCTCAGCTTATCTTCATTTTTCATTAAAGTCAATTACAATTCAAGCTAAAGAGGTTTTCTGAAAGGCTTTAAAAGGCCGTCTGCATAGAACTCATAGGGCTGTTCTCTTACATTTTTTGGTATTTGGGGTTTTAGTTTTAACTACTCTGTGTGTTGTAGATTCAATTCAAACCCCTCTCCTCGTCTTCTTGAGATAATATATATAAAAAAATGCGGAGGGAGAGCATCAGTTTAAAG
>JAKAQT010000011.1 GCA_021819605.1 Thermoplasmata archaeon | reverse complement strand
TTCCGATCTTTCAATTTCCACCAATGCAGGAGGGCTGAGGGCCGCAACATACGGTACAACCCGAAACTGGGTTCTTGGACTTGAGGTTGTGCTTCCAAACGGAGAGGTAGTGAACCTTGGAGGAAAGGTGCTGAAAAGAACCGCCGGCTATGATCTGACTGCAATGTTTGTTGGCGCGGAGGGAACCCTTGGGATCATAACAAAGGCAATACTGAAGATATGGCCAATACCTGAAACAAAGGGCCGGATCCTGGCATATTACCAGGATATAGAGAAAGTGGGGATGGCCATTTCCACCATGAAAGAGAAAGGAATAACTCCGGAAATAGCGGAATTCATGGACAGGATCACAATGAATTCCCTGGAAAAGGCCAGAGGAATGCACTTCCCGGAATCTGCACGCTACATGCTCATAGTTGATATATCATCAACACGGGAAAGCCTGCAGCGGCAGCTTGATGAAGCCGTTGCCGTGCTCAGGCTGTTTTCTCCAACAGACATCACTGTTACAACAGATCCGGCAGAAATGGCTCGCATATACGAGGCAAGAAAGGGTGCCTACGCATCCCTGCTCAGTGAAAGGTCTTCCCCCACGGAAAGGGTGGTAATTGGGGATATAGTTGTGCCTGCATCCAGTCTTCCAATGGCACTGAAAGAGAGCGAGGAGAAGCTGAAGGAGGATGGAGTCAGGGCAGCCTTATTCGGCCACATTGCAGATGGCAACATACATGCGAATATATTCGCAGATACCGGAAATGCAGAGCAGATGAAGAAGGTGGACAGGTTCCAGATGGATCTGGGAAAAATCGCCCTGAAATACGGAGGAAGTGTTTCCGCTGAACACGGCATCGGGATGGAGAAAAAGGAACTTCTCAGGATGGAACTGGATTCCAGCGGCAACCCATACGTGATGGAGATCATGAAAACCATACGAAGGAGCTTTGATCCCATGGGAATAATGAACAGGGGGAAGATGTTTGACTGAATCCGTTCTGGACATGCTTCAGGATGAGGTTGGGAAGTGCATAAGCTGCGGCTTCTGTGAAAGTGTCTGCCCAACTTTGCCAGCATCAGGATATGACCTGTGGAAGGGTGCAAGGGGGCGGGTCATAATGGGCCATGAGCTTGTGAACGCTGTCAGGGAGGGAAAGGCGGGGCAGCTGGACATTTCTGACAGTTTCTACTCCTGCCTGGACTGCTTTGCATGCCTTCAGGTATGTCCTGCCGGCGTGAATGCCGGAGTTGTGAGCCACCTGGCAAGAAGCCTCATAGTTGAGAGGCAGATCAAGGAGAACCAGAATCCCTATGCAAGGATGATTGTGGCAGCCACAATGAAATATATGAACCCCCTGGGAGTGCCAGCATCTTCCGACAACTGGGCAGAGGGACTGAAGTTTGATCAGGACTCCCCTGATCTGCTGTACACCGGCAGCATGTACCAGTTAATGGCCTATACAGGAGGACTCAACCGGGTGAGGCAGATGGCCGGCCATCGCCTGTCAAAGATGATGGCCGGAATCATTGCAGGTCATCCTTCTGCCATAAGAGTGTCAACCTCACAGAGGGACAGATCATTTCAGAAACAGCTGAATAATTCTCTGCGGAACATTGTCAGGCTGCTTCAGGCCGCAGGAAATCATTTTTCATATCTCGGCCCAGGGGAGCCATATCCAGGTACATTCATCTATGATCTTGGGTACCTTGAGGAGTTCAGGGAATACGCAAACAGGGTATACAGGATGCTGAAGGAATCAGGCGCCAGAAGAATCATCACAGTTGATCCGCACACATACGATCTGCTGAAGCACACTTATCCGGAATACGTGGAAGGCTTCGATCTGGATGTGATATTCTATGCGGACCTGCTTTCAGGACTGAACATATCAAAAATTGACAGGAAGGTCGTGTATCATGAACCGTGCCATTTCGTCCTGAGGGAGGATTCATACTCTGTTCCGTTAACACTCATAAGCAGGGCGGCTGAAACAGTTATGGCACCCAGAAACGGCAAGAGGAATAAGTGCTGTGGGGGCCCGGATGAGCTCATATTCCCGGATCTGTCGGAAAAAGTATCAAACGAGAGGTATTCGGAACTGGTTGCCACAGGAGCTTCAGAAATCGTGACTGCATGCCCCATATGCCTGGCAAACCTTTCCAAGGAGAAAAAAACAAGGGATATGGCAGACCTCCTTGCGGAGGCCTCCCTCAGGTAATTACCTGCCCTTGTATTCCGGCTTTCTCTTCTGCAGGAAAGCTGAAATGCCCTCTTTCAGATCATCTGTTCCATAGAGAAGGCCCATGGCAACGGATTCCATCTCAAGACCGTCATCTGCGCCCATCTCACTTCCCTTGTAGATGAGCTTCTTGGCCATTGCTGCAGAAACGGGCGCAATCTTCCAGGCCAGTTCCTCACCAAGGCGGTCAGTCTCTTCTGCAAGCTTCTCCTTGTCGAAGATCCTGGAGACAAGCCCGATCTCATGGGCGTACTTCCCATCAAAGCGTTCCCCAGTCAGGATCAGGTATGCTGCCCTGGACATTCCCAGCAGTTTGCTGAGCCTCTGGCTGCCACCCCATCCCGGAACAAGGCCCAGAGTGGTTTCAGGGAAACCTATTGTTGTTTCAGGTGTGGCAACCCTTATGTCGCACCATATTGAAAGCTCAAATCCGCCCCCAAGGGTGAATCCCTTCATCTCGGCTATGGTGATCTTTGGGATTTCCGACAGAAGCCTGAATACCCTCTCTCCCACCCTTGAATTTTCAGAGAAATCCATAGGCCCGCTGAAGAACTGGGTCAGTTGAGCACCGGCAGACAGGTTGTTGCCTTCTCCCCGGACAATTATGACGTTTATCTCATGGTCGTTCCACAGGTTCTTGAGATGTTTTTCAAGGGACGCAAGAACTTCTGAGTTGATGAGGTTGTTCTTTGTGTTGTTCAGGATAAGGTGGGCAACTCTGGTCTTTTCATTGCGCTCAAGCCTGACAGGTTCTCCGGACTGTTCAGTGTGTTCAGCAGCATGGGTTTCGGCCGCCTTTGGAGCTTCAGGGGTCTTGGCCTTTCCGGAGATGACTTCCCTGAGTTTCCCGGATTCAATGGACTTTGCAGGATAGAAAATCTTGGTGTCAAACTTCTGGCTCAGCGTGGTGAGCTTCTTCTTTATCTCTGCATTGGTGAGGCCTTCTGCAACAGAAATGGGCCCGAATGGCCTGTTCATTCCAAGCTTCACGCCAATTTCTATGTCCGCAGGCTGCGCGACACCCTCCTCGATTATCTTCACGGCCTCGTTTATCTCCACTGAGAGTATGTCCATCAGGTCAAGGACGTTTGCGGGCTTTGCCTCCGGAATCTTGGCGTGCCCGTTTTCCCATACATAGAAACCGCTTCCGGATTTCAGCCCAAGTTTCCCTGATTTCATGAACCTGTTGAAATAGGTGCATTTACCGTATTCCTTGTCAAGGGTGTCCGCATAATACTCCAGGGAGTGGACAACCGTGTCGATGCCCACATAGTCCATCAGTTCATATGGCCCCATGGGAAGCCCCTGGGACTTGGCAAATGCGTCTATCTCCTCAGGCTTGGCCATGTTCCTGTCAAGGAGCAGGCAGAAGAGGAGGCTTTCCGGCGCATTGATCCTGTTAACAACAAAACCGGGGCTGTCCTTAAGGACCTTTATTGGAGTTTTTCCGATCTTCTTTGAGAATTCGTAGGTTGCATCAAATACATCCTGTGCCGTCCTGTCAGATTTTATGACCTCCACAAGCTTCATGATCACGGGTGGATTGAAGAAATGAAGACCGAGGACGCGTTCAGGTGATTGCGCATGACCGGCAAGCGTGGATATCCTTATGTTTGATGTATTGGAGGCCACAATGGCATCTGCCCTGCAGTTTGCAGTTATGTCCTTTATGACTGAAACCTTCAGGTCGGGTATTTCCGGTACAGCTTCAATGACGAGGTCGGCATCCCTGACAGCTTCAGCCATATTGCTTGAAAAGCTAATGCGTCCAATGATCTCAGAGTAGGCTGCATCGCTTATCTTGCCTGATTTCTTCATCCTCTCAAGGCTGGCTTTCAAGGATCCCTCGGCCTTCTTGAGAGCTTCCGGGAACGCGTCTTCCAGCACAACCGGAAATCCGGCCATGGACACTACTTCTGCAATTCCATGGCCCATGATGCCCGCACCTATTACGGTGACCCTGTTTATCTGCATTACATCACTTCCTTATCTTGGACACGATGCCTGTGAGTTTCTGTGCGCTGAAAATGTCGCCGCTGACCTTGAGCTGGCCTTGCATGAAAGCCTTTATGGCGTCAAGTTTGCCCGTAAAAATATCTGTAAGTGCCTGATCCGTTGCTGAAATTGTGGCACTTGCCCCCTGCAGTTCCCCATCCTTCAGTGATACCGATCCGTTGGATATCTCAACATAGTAAGGTTTTGCATCTGACGGTTTGAACTGGAATGACTTGTTGAACCCCGATATGTCTTTCCGGAAGCTTTCCTCAGTGGCTGCCTTTGCAACTATTCCATTCATGACTTCGTACGATGTCATATATGGAGAGTCGGAGACAAGTAAAATAATTTATGCGCAGGCCGCCTCAACAGGTTATTTTCATTTGTGCACAGGCCTGCCCACCAAGTGTTATCTATAATTGGCACATATCCTAACATGCCCCAGACTCTGACAAGGACCCTGAAATTCCAGGATGCCGTCATAATAAATCTTGGAGCAATAATCGGGGCAGGCATATTTGTCATAATAGGAATATCAGCGGGAGCAGCGGGCCCGGCAGTTCTCATTTCGATTCCCCTTGCAGGCTTAGTAGCAATTTTCACCGGAATAAGTTTCTCGCAGATAGCAAGGCATGTTGACAAGGAGGGCGGAGTGTACGAGTATGGAAAAGAATCCCTGTCTCCTTACGCCGGATTCGTTGGTGGATCCCTCTGGACATTCGGGAACATAATTGCGCTGTCTGCGGTTTCCATAAGTTTTGGAAGCTATCTGGATGCCCTGCTCAATTCCAGGTTTCCGGACATATTCATTGCTATATCCATAGTTGCATCATTCGCCCTGCTCAATGCCATGGGCATCAAGAATTCTGCGAGAACTCTTCGGGCAATCGTCGCAGTAAACGTGATAATTCTGGTTACATTCACTGCTGTTGGGCTGTTTTTTATCCACCCGTCCCATTTCAACGATTTCTTTGTGAAGGGGCCAGGTGGAATCATATCTGGTGCGGCCATCATTTTCTTTGCATTCTCAGGTTTCTCAAGGGTGACAACTGTTTCGGAGGAAGTGGTGAATCCGGAGAAGACCATACCGCTGGCAATACTCGTATCCATCATGATATCAGCAGTGCTCTACTTCCTCATAAGCCTTGCAACACTTGGATTAGCTCCTGCATCAAAACTTGCACAATCTGCATCACCACTTGCCTATGCCTCATCCGTGACCGGCATGGGCTGGCTTGTGATCCTGGTTTCCATGGGGGCACTGGTGGCAACTTCAGGAGTGATACTTACCGGCATCCTTGGAACCTCAAGGGTAATGTTCGCCATGGGTCGGGACGGTGAGCTTCCCAGGCAGGTCTCCAGGCTGGACAGGTTTTCCACGCCGATTGTTGCAATACTGGTTTCCCTGATTCTTGCGGTTGCCATGATGCCGGCTGCATCATTTGGCACCATTGTAGAATCATCAAACACCTGCGTCATAGCCGCATATGCCATCATAAATGTGGCTGCCCTGCGCACGCATATTAAATACCGCGGGACGGGCAGAAGAATGCTTCTGGCTCATGACTGGTTTTTCCTGATTCCGGTTGCGGGCATCGTCACAATAGGCCTCTTCTTTGCATTCCTGGGATACGAGAGCATGGAGATCGCAGCGGCAGTGTTCACAGCAGCGTCAATCTACCATATACTGAATGTCAGGCTGCATGGACCATCATCAAGGCCGCCGAAAACAAGCAGAGTCAGGCTCTTCGGGAGATCTAGGCACAATGATGACAATAAAAAAGAAAATGGAAATGCTGGCCCTGATCAGGCCTTGCTGTGATTGTTGTAGGCTTCCATCACATATTCTGCGAACTGGTCGTCAGGATAGGCGCCAACAAACTGCACTTCTCCATTGATGACTATGTGAGGCACACTTGAAACTCCAACTTCCTCTGCTTCCTGCTCGAACTCCATGGATTCGATCATTTCACCGGTTATGTTCTTGTTCAGTATTGCAAATTTATGTGCGGTGCCAACTGCCTTGGGGCAGTACGGGCAGGTGGGTGTCACATAGACCTTTATGCTCACTGGCTTGTCGATCTTGTTGATTATCTCCATGGCTTTGGAAGAAACCTCAACCTCACCGTTTGATACGTTCTTCATGTCCTCTATGAGGGAGCCGAACTCATATCCTGATGGGATACCGTAATACTTCACGCGCCCGTTCTTCTCACCATGCTTCGCCACGATGGTTGCCGGGAACTTCTCAACGCCGAATGCTTCAGCATCCTTCCTGTCCTTGTCAAAATCGTATTTCTCAAGATGGATCTTTCCATTGATCTCCGCTACCTCTTCAGCAAGTTCCACAGTTTCCTTGCAGTACTTGCATTCCGGACTCTCAGATGTAAAAATGACCAGATCTATATCATCCTTCAGATGTTTCTCGAATTCCTGCATAAGAAACTTCTTGTCTTCCTCTCTTATTAATGGCATCCTTAGTAATTTTCCATTATTATTTAAGTGTTGTCAGGCATGAAGGTAACCATGTGTTCTTGTAGTGATTTAAAAGGATCCGCATGAACAGGGCAACCATTCTGGAACCGTTGAACAAGCAAGGAATCCTATGGTATATCCGTGACATAACAGCTAAACTATTTAGGATGAAGCATTAATGTCCCGATGACAGACAAGTTGTACTGGAAAGACATGAACCTCAGGGAATTTGATGGCCATGTGGTATCCATTGATGGAAACGAAGCCATCCTTGACAGGACTGCATTTTATGCTGCCGGAGGCGGCCAGCCATGCGATACAGGATTCCTGGAGAACGAGAGGGGTCAGTACAGGGTTACGGACGTGAGGAAGGCTGACGATGACGTGATTCATGTCCTGGAATCAGCGGACGGGCTATCAGCCGGTACTGCAGTTCATGGCACCATAGACTGGGACAGGAGATATTCCCATATGAGGTATCACTCTGCCATACACGTCCTGGATGGCATTGTGACAACAAGGCATGGTGATCAGGGTTTGCTCACCGGAGGGCAGATATACCAGGACAGGGCGCGGATCGATCTGGATATGCAGGACTTCAGCAGGGAGGTGGTTGATAAGATACTTGATGAATGTAACAGCTTCATACAGGAAGGCCACCGGATTTATCAGGAGGAGGTTCCCGGAGAGGAGGCCAGGAAGATGGAGAATCTTGCCAGAACACTTCCTGGAAGGGAACTGATCAACTCACTTGATACGGTGAGGCTTATTGTCATAGAAGGACTGGACATGCAGGCCGACGGTGGAACACACGTATCCAACACCAGGGAAATAGGAAAACTTGTTCTAAATCGCATAGAGAGCAAGGGAAAGCGCAACAAGAGGGTTGAATTCCATCTGGAGTGAATCCGAATGCTCTTGATCAAATCTTAAATTTTGAACTTTCATATTTTCCTCTCTCATTCAGAATTGTGCATCTTTAAGTAAGATTTCAGACATGTTCCCCCATGGAAATCGTTGTTGTTGGATGCAGGGGGTTCGGAAAAGTTCATTTGAGATCAATCCGGGGAGCGGACATTGGAATAGTGGAACGTGACCCAAAGATAAGAAAGGAAATACAGGAACAGTTTCCTGTGGTACATTCCTATGAAACCTATGAACAGGCTCTGGCATCAGATGCAGAGATCATAGATCTGGCGGTTCCGCACAATCTGCACAGGGACATGGCAATTGCTGCCATGAAGAGAGGCAAGCATGTGACACTGGAGAAGCCAATTTCCACATCGCTGGATGAATCAAGGGAAATGATCGATTTCTCCAGGAAAGCCGGCGTGAAGTTCATGGTGCTTGAGCAGTATTATTTTGATCCATCGGTACGGGAAGCAATACGCGCCATCAAGGCTGGAGAGATCGGGAAAGTGCATACAATAATTGTGAGGGATCAGAGAGTGTACCAGAAGGAAGGATGGAGGGCTGTGAAAAACACCATGGGTGGCGGTGCCCTCATAGACGGCGGCATCCACTATGTTGACACAATGCTCAACCTGGGCGGCCCCTACCAGTCAATGGTTGCAAGGTCTGTGCATGGCGGTTCATCGCTGCAGGGTGAGGACAACACTGTTGCAATGTTCTCCTTCAGCAGCGGATCAACAGGCATTCTGTACTATTCATGGGCATACAGGAACCCCCCTGAGGTTCCCGGGGTGGAGATAATCGGTTCGGAAGGATCAATTTATGAGGACCCCAATACGAGGTCGCATGAGGATTTCAAGGTACCGTCCAGGACAACTGCCTACGGCGATCTGGTGATGAATGGGAAGAAAATGAATATCCCGAAATACGATGTATTCCAGAAAGAATTCGATGAATTCCTGAAATCAGTTGAAAGTGGAACAGAGGTTCCATTTGATCCGGAACTGGCTCACCGGGACCTCTCGGCAGTTCTTGATATATACAGGCAGTCCGCTACCTGAAGGCTTCACAGCTTGGAGCCCGGGTTAAGGGATGATGACGGAGGCTTAATTGCCAGCGATGTCTCTTCCAGGCTCCTGTTCTTGGTCTCCTTTATGGTCAGAAGCGTGAGCACAGTGCCCGTGATGGCGATAAGAGTAAGGGCACCCAGAACTGTAGGGAGGCCGTACAGTGCCTCTATGACTGGTATCATAAAGGTGAATATCCCGGCTCCCAGTTTGCCTGAGGACGCCGATATTCCGTGGCCTGTTGTCCTGAATTCAGTGGGAAACAATTCAGTGGGGATCAGGAAGGTTGTGGAATTCGGGCCCATATTGCCGAAGAGATATGATAGCCCGTAAAGGGCAACGAACAGCATCAGATCCCTGCTTATTGTTGTGAATTTGAGTGCGAATATGAAGTATACGATTGCCATTGCTGTGAACCCAATCCACTGTAGCTTCTTCCTTCCTACCCTGTCAACAAGCCCAACAGCGAGCCAGTAACCAGGCACTGCAAAAACCCCTGCCAGAAGAGCGTTTCCAACAGCAATATTGAATATTGTCGCCTTAAGGTTGCCGGCAACCGCACCGTATCCAATTTCACTTAATATCTGGCCGCTGTTGATGGATGTGCCGTAAAATGCCATGTCAAAGAGGAACCAGGAACCTGCAGTCCCAAGCAGTATCACCCAGTAGTTCCTCATAAACTGCGATGGTGACATTTTCCTTGCTTTCACTCTGTCCGCAGTTACAGATACCTTCTTTCCCGTGGCAGCCTGTACAGCAGCGGCAGCTCCTGCCCTGTCGCCCATCTCTATGGAGTATCTCGGGCTTTCCTTTATCCTCCTTCTGAGGTATATCACGGAAGCCGCAGGAACCGCACCAAAACCAAGCATCACTCTCCATGCATAGTCAAGAGGCAGGAAATGTATTGAAACAAGCCCTATGAGGCTCCCAAAAAGCAGGCCGAAGCCCTGCATGGAAAATACAGATAACACCATCTTTCCTCTGTTCCTGACACTGGAATATTCGCTCATGATGGTGGAGCTCACAGGATAATCCCCGCCCACTCCTATTCCCAGTATGAATCTCGAAATCATGAGCATTGGTATGTTTATTGAAAATGCAGATACTATGGCAAAAACAAGCAGAATGGTCATTTCCAGGCCGTAAATGTACCGTCTTCCTTTGAGATCAGCGATCCTTCCGAAGACAATGGCTCCAACGAATGCCCCGAACAGGGCCATGGCCCCGATCATTCCGGTTTCAACTGATGCAGCGCCCAGCGGCCCTATGGAACTGGTGCCGAATATATTGTTGGAATTTGTTATGCCAAAGACAGCAACTATGATTGGAATGGCAGTTGATGTGACGAACAGATCATAGGCATCAGAGAAGAAACCCATACCGGCAGTGAAAATGGTCTTGACATGGAATTTTCCGGTCTTTGCCTGGTCAAGTGCTCTCAGCAGATCGCCGTCGTCATTGGACTTCGCCATCACTTGTCATTACGTCATTGCAGCATTCCGTATGAGTCTCTCATAGATATTTTATGTATGGATATATAGAAGATTTTGAACTACCCACAATATATATGCTAATATAGATAGCTTGGCCTTTCGGCATGTGCTGGCAAACTTTATGCGGGAATTGGCAATGAGCCAGCATGTTCACCAGGCGGGGAGACACGGGAGAAACTGATACCGGCCTCAGGGAGAGAGTCAGCAAGGGATCGGCACTTGTTAATGTTGAGGGAACCCTGGATGAAACAATCGCGTTTATAGGAAATGCCCTTGCACTGACACTCTGGGATGATATAAGGAATGACCTGAGGCAGATGCAGGATGACCTTTTCACGCTGGGCGAACACATAACAACATCCGGGAAAGGAAGGAAGATAGTTCCAGAAAGGACAGTGTGGCTGGAGGAAAGGGTCAAGGTTTACAGGTCCGAGATCGGGAAGATCAGGCTTTTTGTCGTACCCGACGGATCGCAGCAGGCCACCTCGCTTCACATGGCAAGAACAGTCTCGAGGCGCCTTGAAAGATATGCCGTATCCGTAACAAGGGAACTTCAGCTTGAAATGCCAATCCTGACCTATCTCAACAGGATCTCATCACTGCTGTTCATGCTTGCCATTGTCTCAAACAAGAGGCAGGGCATAGAGGAACGCATATGGAGCATTCACAGAGAATCGTGAGATCAGTCAGTTGACCTGGGAGAGATATCACTGCTGTGCATTGGTGGAAGGTCGTTCCGTTCTATTGTGCGGAACTGCCCGAATCTCAGTGAAAAGTTATCCGTAATGGTCTTCATAAGGTCATCCCGCCGTACATCAACGTATCCCATAACATCAGGATTCAGCCCGCAAGGGCGGATCTTCTCAAATCCGCTGATTGCGCCTGGAGCAAGGTTGATGGCTATTCCATGATATGAAATTCCATGATCAATTGCCATTCCTATGGACGCAACTTTCCTGCTCCTGCCCTGTTCCTCAATCCATATTCCAGGCTCGTCGCCCACTGTGGCAGAGTATCCGTACGACTTCAGGGAATCTATCATTATGTCCTCTATCTGGTGCACAAAGGCCCTGACATCAATGCGGTCTCCTGAAGCTATCCTGAGAATCGGGTAAATGACGAGCTGGCCAGGTCCATGATATGTGACATCCCCTCCACGGTCGGTCTTGATTACTTCAACCATGGGATAATTGTTCGGGTCGGCTTTCCTTCCAATGGTGTAAACAGGATAGTGTTCAAGAAAAAGAAGAACTCCGGGAATCTGGCCTGATCGTACCTCGCCCACAAGGAATCTCTGGAGGTCCAGGCAGGCGGAGTAATCGATCCTGCCCAGATCAACTGCGAGGTTTGAAGTGCAGGGGTAGTCCATAAATGCCCTCCGCCATCTCCTTTACACCCTCTGATACAGTGGGGTGCGGGTGTATGGTGAGACCTATGTCCATTGCGTTCAGCCCGGATTCAATGGCAAGGGAAAGTTCCGATATGAGCTCAGAGGAGTGCGGAGCCACAATCCCTGCTCCCCTGACGTTGTTCTTCTCATCTGTGTATATGCGGAATGTTCCAATGGTGTTATTCATGGACAGCGATCTTCCGTTGGCCGCTGCCGGGAAATAGGAGAGTTTGCCGGACAGTTCACCGGTGTATGATACTTCAGGGTCGGAGTATATGACGTATGGCATCGCCCTGTATTCAACCCTGCTGTCTATTCCACATATGTTGTCTGCAGCAATCTCGGCATCATAATATGCCTTGTGTGCAAGCATTGGCTGGCCTGAAACATCTCCTATGGCATATACACCCGGAATGCTGGTCTGTTTCCTGTCGTTGGTCTTGATGTATCCATGATCCATCTCAACTCCAAGATTTTCAAGCCCGAAGCCCTGGGTGTTTGGCTTTCTTCCCACTGTGAGCAGCACATTTTCGGTGGAAATTGTTTCTCCCCCCTCTATTCTGACCGTGTAGTTATCAGCTTTTTCAACGGATTCAACCTTTGTTGACGTGCGTACTGTGACCTTCAGGTCTCTCAGCCTGCGCTCCACAGGTTTCACAAGTTCCCTGTCCACTCCGGGCAGAATGCCCTCCATCATCTCTATTATGGTCACAGAAGTGCCAAGCTTGGCAAATGCTGTGCCAAGTTCAACACCTATGTATCCTCCGCCAATAATGACAAGGTTTGCAGGAACCTTTTTCACGTCAAGGATTTCCCTGTTGTAGTAAACATCCTTCATGGAGGGGAATTTGACCGGCACTGAACCGGTCGCAATTATGAGGTTGCTTCCAGTGAAATCCCTGGAGTTGACAGTTATGGTGTTTCGATCCTTTATGAAAGCCTCTCCTTTCTCAATCTGCACACCGTATGACCTGCAGAGAGTTTCAACACCCCCGGTCAGGCGTCCTATCATTCCCCATTTCCATTTCTGCCACTCCTCCATGTCAATGCTGATATCGGATTTCACTCCGGGCATATCATGGAGGTAACCAACCGAATGGGCCAGTTCTATGAAAGCCTTGGATGGTATGCACCCGTAGTTGAGGCATTCGCCGCCTATACGGTCTTTCTCCACCAGCAGAACCTTCTTGTTCTTCTGCCCAAGGCGTATTGCTGCGGCATATCCTCCAGGACCGGATCCTATTATTATGACGTCAAAATCCATGCATTCACCTTACCAGGAAATACTCTGGCTTCTCAAGGATTTGCTTCACCCTTACCAGGAACCTTGTTGCCATTGCGCCGTCTATGAGCCTGTGATCGCATGACAGTGAAAGATAGGTCTTCATCCTCTCCTCTCCATCTTCCTTAACTTTTCTTATCCTGTGTACGCCCAGGATGGCCACCTCGGGGAAATTGATAATGGGTGTTGACATCAGTCCGCCTATTGTTCCAACATTGGTGACAGTGAATGTTGAATCCTGAACCTCTGACAGCTTGAGATCGCTTGTTCTGGCCCTGGAGGCAAGATCCGCAATCTCGCCAGCTATTTTCAGCAGGCTCTTCGTGTCAGCATTCTTGACAACGGCAACGGTAAGCCCGTTGGGGGTGTCGACTGCCATGCCGATATTGTAAGATTTCCTCAGGGTGTAGTTTTTGGAAGTTTCGTTGTATATGGCATTAAGATAGGGATACTCCTTCAGGGCAACGGTGCATGCCTTTACAAAGAATGATGTGTATGTGACCTTTGTGTCCATGGCTGCAAGATCAGATATCATTGCGGAGATCCGTGTCATATCTACCTCCTCAACCACAGTGAAATGTGGTATGATCTGTTTGGACTTTGTCATATTTTCAAATATGATTCGCCTCAGTCCCCTGGGTTCAAGAATCTCATCCTGCGGGTTTTCCGTGGCGGGTTCACGAACCTGTTGCATCTGGGTGGGTTCCTTCTTCACCTGAACCACGGGCTCAGCAGCCTTTGCTGTTCCTTTCTCTATGCGCCTTTCAAGATCATCAAGAGTTATGCGGCCGTTCTGGGCGCTGCCGGATATGCCTGACAGATCTATGCCTTTCTCCCTGGCTATTCTCCTGACCGCAGGGGAAGCAAGCACCCTTCCTCCGGTGGGCTGGACTGGAGCAACTGGAGGAGCCTCAATGCGTGGCGCGGTTTCCCTGGTCGTTGGTGCCTCCGCTGGTGTGGCTTCACCGCCATCTATTATTATCATTTCAGATCCAACAGTAACAACCTGCCCCTCCTGGAAGAGGATTTTCTTCACCGTGCCCTCAACCGGGGACGGTATCTTGACCGTGACCTTGTCCGTCATCACTTCGACCATGTCCTGATCCTTGGACACATGATCGCCCTCCTTAACGTGCCATTTCACAATCTCGCCCTCTGACACGCCTTCTCCTATGTCCGGTAACTTGAAACTGTACATCTTGATCACCTGAATTTCAGAAGTTTGTCAACTGCATCCATTATTCTCTTCTCATTTGGAAGGTAAGTGTCCTCAAGCCTGTACGGAAACGGCGTGTCCGGTCCGGTTACCCTGAGTATTGGAGCATAGAGATATTCAATCATCCTTTCAGATATCATTGCGGAGATCTCAGCGCCCATTCCCAGTGTCCTTGGGGCTTCATGCACAATCATAACCCTGCCGGTCTTCTTCACGGATGCACTGATGGCATCAATATCCAGCGGGCTGAGAGTTATGAGGTCAATAACATCTGCATCCACCTTGTTCTTTTCCACTACTGCTGCCACTGTGGGCACCATTGAACCGTATGTGATGATGGTGATGGAATCGCCTTCTCTCACCTTCCGTGCTTTTCCTATCTGCACCTTGTAGTCCTCGTCAGGAACATCCATCTTCTGGAACCTGTAGAGCTTCTTGGGTTCAAGGAAGATCACCGGATCGCCAAGGTCCAGGGAGGCTGAAAGGAGCCCTTT
Source organism: Thermoplasmata archaeon (assembly GCA_021819605.1). Lineage (GTDB taxonomy): Archaea > Thermoplasmatota > Thermoplasmata > Thermoplasmatales > Thermoplasmataceae > UBA509. The sequence continues at coordinate 6,827 of JAKAQT010000011.1, read as the reverse complement.
TGCGTCATAGGGGTTTGACGGCGTCACCACTGTGAGCCCTGCAGTGTGCACAAAATATGATTCCCCGCTCTGGGAATGATACAGCCCACCGCGGATGCCTCCCCCATAGGGAGTCCTGAGTACCAGAGGAACAGTGATTTTTCCAGCGGTCCTGTACCTCATCTTTGCCATCTGGTTTATGATCTGGTCCATTGCGGTGTATATGAAATCCTGGAACTGGATCTCAGGAACCGGCTTGAGGCCGTAGACCGCCATTCCAATGGCCATTCCAACGATTCCAAGTTCGGTCAGCGGAGTATCTATTACCCTCTGCTGCCCGTACTTGCTCTGCAGCCCGTCAGTGACCCTGAATACGCCACCGTCCTTTCCGATATCTTCACCCAGCAGGATTATGGAATCATCTGCAGCCATCTTCATGTCGAGTGTGCTGTTTATTGCCTGTACCATGTTCATTGTGCTCAAAGGATCTCACCCTTCTCCTCTTTTATTATCCATGTTTCGTTTTTGTATATGTCCTGGAACATCGTCTCAGGATCAGGTGCTGGTATCTTCTCCTGCTGATCAAACTTCTCGTTGACAATCCTGACAGATTCACTTTTCACCTTGTCAACGAGCTGATCGTTGATCAGGCCCATAGCCTTCAGTGCATTCTGGGTAACCACTATTGGATCGCGATCCGATCCATCCTGAACTATATCGCTCTCATACTTTGTTGGATCGTCGGACGTGGAGTGCGGCCCCATCCTGAAGCATCTGGCCTCCAGAAGTGCCGGCCCCTTTCCCGACCTCACATGATCCACAGCCTGCTGTGCAACCTTGTACATCTCCACCATGTTGTTGCCATCTGCCTTGAAGCCGGCCATTCCATAGGCTTCCGCCTTTTTCCATATCTCCGTTTTTGTCTGTTTCTCAACGGGAAGTGAAATTGCAAGGCCGTTGTTTTCGCAAAAGAACAGTACGGGGAGGTTGAAGACTGCAGCCATATTCATGGCGGAGTGAAAATCAGGTGTGGAGGAGGAACCGTCACCGAAGCTGGCAACAACTATTCCCGGCTCATGGCGGTAGACCTTGGCAAACGCAGTGCCCACAGCAAGGGGCAGGTTCGTTGCAACAGGGCTGGGAACAGACATGAAGTTGTAATCCCTGGCCACCAGGTGGCTTGGCATCTGCCTACCCTTTGCAAGATCATCCCTGTTTCCGAAAACCTGGTTGAGGATTATCTCAAGGGGAACGCCACGATGCAGCATCATTGGCACGTCCCTGTAATACTCATAGAGCAGGTCGTCCTTGGATAGCGCCATGGAGAGTCCTATCTGTGCAGCCTCCTGGCCCATGGTGGGAGTATAGAAGCCCACCCTTCCCTGCCTCTGTGCTGTTATAATCTTCTTGTCAAGGGTCCTGGAAAGAATCATGGCTCCAAAACCCCTAATGTGCTTTTCCTTCTCTACCTGTTCATTAATTACTTCAGTCATTTTTCAACCTCCTCTTTGCCCATGCTTCCGCGGCCCTGTAGGATGTCCTCACAAGAGGACCGGAAGCCACGAATGAGAATCCCATGGAATAGGCCATCTTCTCAAATTTGCTGAACCTCTCCACAGGCGAATACTCCACAACTTCAAGCTGCATCCTGGATGGACGCAGGTACTGCCCGATTGTTACGATGTCCACACCTGCTGACCGGAGATCCTCCAGGGTCTCTGCAACCTCATCATCATGTTCGCCAAGTCCCAGCATTATGGACGATTTGGTCAGCATTTCCGGATTAACAGCCTTCACAAACCTCAAAAGTTCAAGCGACTGATCATAGCCGGCCCTGGGATCCCTGACCCCTGGCGTGAGCCTTCTGACAGTCTCCACATTGTGTGCAAGAACTGATGGTTCAGCATCTATTATCATGCGAATGAGATCTTTTTCTCCACGGAAATCCGGAATCAGAACTTCCACACGGGGGATTTCCTGCTTCACCCTGCGAATCACACTTGAAAAGTGGTGAGCTCCCTGGTCCGGGAGATCGTCCCTGTCGACCGATGTGACGACAACATAGCTGAGCTCCATAAGCTTGGCAGCCTGAGCAACTTTTTCAGGCTCATCCGGATCAAGGGGCTGCATCCTTCCATGGGTTACGGAACAGAATCTGCACCCTCTGGAGCAGTTGCTGCCCATTATCATGAACGTGGCTGTGCCAGATCCCCAGCATTCTGCCACATTTGGACACCTGGCCTCCTCACAAACAGTGTGAAGCGTACGTGCATGGATAGTTTCCCTCAGCCTGATATAATTCTCACCTGAGGGTATGTTAACCTTGACGTATTCCGGTCTCACAGTTCAATATGCAAATATTATATTCATAGCTATCGTTCTGAAAATACTGAAATTGACCATAAATGTATCACAAGGTTTTTATAGAGGCCATGGAAACGGTTTTTCCGCCTTTTTCCAATCTTTTCCAGGCGGCAGAAAATTTCGGAAAAGAGGTTGAATCTCATATTCTGCTAACATCAGGGGCCTACAACCAGCGTAACGACAAGATTTCCAACGAAGTTGGCAGAGGGTGTTGAAACAGTGAATGAAAGGGTTGTCGCAGAGCCGGGCCTGACAACAATGGGAAGATGGGATGATGATTTTATCAGGAATCCAGGCGTATCAGAGGATATTGAGAGAACAGAGCTGGAGGAAGTGCCTCTATCCCGGAGGGTTATGGTATATGTATGATCCGTCCCGCCGGATATTGTATGGACATTCTCCTGAATATACTGGACAGCCGGCCCAAGATTTCCTGAACCTGCTGTGTATTGCAAGTTGACCTGCAGCCAGTTCACATTAACGGTATCCCCTGTACTCATATGGGAAACAGCAAAATATCCCGAAACAACGATGATCACGGCAATGGCAACATATGTCATCCTTTTCCTGTTGGTCTTCAGTTCCGGAGAGTACTGGGATTCAATGGGTTGCATGCTGATGAGTGATCGCAGATTCAATAAATAAGCCTGATCACTCAGCAGCATCTCACAATCCCTGATGGCAGAATTCGTCAAGAACGTAAGGAGGAATGCTGTCTGCAAACAACTTATATATGTCACCCGTGATAACCAGAACCGATGGCAGTTCCCATTACCAGCCCAACGCTGGCTTTCATAGGAAACACTGAATTGATCATCGATTATGTTCTTTCATTCACCATAGTCCCGTTCGTCCTGTACTGGTGGTACCGGTCATACAGCAGGATGGGCATAACATTCAGGAAGATGGTCAACTACGGCTGGCACAATGGCCCGCGAATGATAAAGCAGATTCTTGGCTACGGCTTCTTCCACCGGAAAAACCTCAAGAACAGGTACGCCGGAATCATGCACTTCCTGATTTCATGGGGTATTCTGATACTGTTCATAGCCACGTCGCTCATATTCCTCTCCCATGATTTGCTTAAGCCCACAATTCACCAGGGAATTCTCGTTGGGGAATTCTACCTGAATTTCGAGGTATGGGCCGATCTGGGCGGAGTCATGCTGGTTGCCGGCATCATAATGGCATATGCCAGGCGCCTGCACAAGAAGGTTAAGCTGGACACCAAGAACGAGGACTATATTCTTCTCACTGCGCTGCTCATAATGGCACTGGAGGGTTTCTTCCTCGGAGCGCTTAAGATATACCTCTTCAGGCAGTCATTCGACGTTTACAGGTTTGTGGAGTGGCCAATGAGCTACCTCTTTGGAACCATGAGCGCCACCACTGGAATTGAACTGTACCGGATAATGTGGATGGCGCACGTCATAACAGGATTCCTTCTGGCGGCTTACCTTCCATTCTCCAAGTTATCTCATATGGCACTCGCAATGGTCATGATTGGCGAGAAGAAGATCAGGAAGAGAGGCGAACTTCCAACTCCTTTCATTTTAGCAGACGCACTGGAGAGTGGCAATTTCGACTTCAAGGTTGGAACCAAGAACATCAGTGATCTTACCTCGTTCCAGAAGATAGATGCACTTGCATGCACAGACTGCGGGAGGTGTGAGAGGGCCTGCCCGGCAGTAATGGCTGGCACTGATCTCAGCCCCAGGGCGGTGGTTCAGAACATCAAGAAGAATGTCTATGGCAACGGGGAACTTACCCAGATGGTCCTGACGGAAAACGCAGCCTGGGCCTGCACCACGTGCCAGGCCTGCGTCGAGGAGTGCCCCGTTCTCATTGAACCCTTTTCCTTCATAATGGATGTGAGGAAGAATCTCGTAATGGAGAACAGGTTCAGCAAGCAGACTGGAACCTATTTCAACAATCTCACAAATACCCAGAATCCCTTCGGGAACAGTCCCTCTGACAGGGATGCAATGCTGGAAGTCGCGCCAAAATTCCAGGAAGGGACTGAATACCTCTACTGGGTTGGCTGCATGGGCGCCTTTGATCCACGGGACAACAAGACAGCCAAAACCATAATTTCATTACTTAAGAAGGCCGGTGTGAATTTCGGGATACTGGGTTCTGAGGAGAAGTGTGTGGGCGAAACAGCTCGTAGAATGGGTGAAGAGGGAAGATACCAGGAACTTGTGATGCAGAACGTGGAAACGCTTAATGGCCATGGCGTGAAGAAAATCATAACTGCATGCCCCCATTGCTACAACACATTCAAGAATGAATATCCCAAGTTTGGGTTGAATGCGGAAGTTGTTCATCACAGTAAGTTTCTTGCGGATCTGATCGAGGAAGGAAAACTTAATGTTAAGAAGACCAGTGAGACAGTAACACTTCATGATCCCTGCTATCTTGGGCGGGTAAACAATGAGTATGACAACACGAGGTTCATCCTGAATTCAGCATCAGATCTCAAGGAAATGGAAAAATCAAGGGAAAACAGCATGTGTTGCGGCGCAGGTGGCGGCAATTACTGGTACAAGGTTGAAAGCCAGGATTCAATCAGCCAGATAAGGATGAAGCAGGCCCTGGAGACAGGCGCAAACAAGCTGGCTGTGGCATGTCCTTTCTGCATGCCCATGATGGAAGACGCCTCAAGGACAATGAACGCCGGTGACAAAATACAGATAAAGGATATTGCAGAAATTATTGAAGAGAATCTCATGGAATAATCGCTTGGCAGATTATCCCCATCGCAAAATAAATTTAATATATAGCAAATATCATCACTATATAGCTATAGACTGGACAATATATTATTTGCATCACGCTTATTCCCGCCATTGAAATTTATCTTCTGGTATGACTACCGAAACAAAACCGGACTTGATAGAGTCCATAAATGACACAAAAACCAGTGGTTTCCATTACAAGACCTGGCTCGTGTCCGGGCTTGGCTTCTTCACGGACGCCTACGACCTGTTCATAATAGGAGTGGTAACCAGCATACTTGTGCTATCGGGATGGAGCAAGTTCACGACACTTCAGTCATCTCTGCTGGATTCCACAGCTCTGCTGTCGGCTGTTATTGGTGCAATGATATTCGGAAGGCTGCTTGACAAGCTTGGCAGGAAAGCAGTATATGGTATTGAACTCATAATACTTGTAATAGGCGCTCTTGGAAGTGCATTCCTGACGCCAACAAACGGAGTTAATATACTAATAATATGGAGGTTCATCCTGGGTATTGGAATAGGCGGAGATTATGCAACAAGCTCCACCATAATGGCAGAATACTCCAATACAGCCCACAGGGGGAAGCTTGTTGGAATGGTGTTCTCTATGCAATCCCTTGGTCTCCTTGCAGGGCCGCTGGTATCACTTGGACTGATATATTCCGGCATCAGCCTCACGCTTGTGTGGAAACTTCTCCTGGCATTCGGTGCAATCCCAGCGCTTATAGTGGTGTATTACAGGAGGAAAATGCCTGAAACACCCAGATACCTTCTCAGGGTTAAGGGAGATGCGCAGGGGGCGGCTAAGAACTGGCAGAAATATACAGGAATAACAGCTTCGGCAGATGCAGAGACAGAGACAGTAAAAGAATCATGGACGCAGATACTGAAGCAGAGGAAGTTTATCCTTACACTGCTGGGGACAGCGGGAACATGGTTCCTCATGGACTGGGCACTCTATGGTAACTCCATCATGTCCAGCTCAATGCTTGGCGTACTTGTGCCTGCATCAGTAACAGGTCTCCATCACCTGATCAGGACTACTGAATATTCAGCAATGGTATTCGGCTTTGCAGCCCTGCCAGGATACTGGCTTGCAACGTTCACCATTGACCGGATTGGAAGGAAGACCATACAGACCATAGGATTTGCCGCAATGGCTGTTTCCTTTGGAATACTTGGAATATTCCACCAGCTGCTCTCAGCATCATATATTGTGGAGTTCCTGACAGTGTACGGCCTGAGTTACTTCTTCATAGAATTCGGACCAAACGTCACGACCTTCATATATCCACCCGAAGTGTTCCCAACCAAGGTGAGGGGCTTTGGTGCAGGTGCATCAGCAGCCGGAGGAAAGACAGGGGCTTTCATTGGAACCTTCCTGAATGCCATAATACTGGCATCATCCATAGGGGAATCTGGCCTGTTCCTGATACTGGCGTTGCTTGCAGTGATAGGTCTGGTATTCACACTGGTACTTCTGCCGGAACCCAAGATGCAGGACCTGGATCAGATCTCAGGGGAGAATGCCCTTCTGGCAGGGACCCCTGTTAAGACTGGCATAAAGCAGCACTGAAATCATTTTTTACCAAACAAAATTTTTCCACTTCTATTTTTAATTTTGTGAAACATCTGCTCTGATATGATGTTTGCTAGCGTAAGCTAAGATCATGTTTATAAATCGCATTTTAATTATTCTCTTGCAGTTGCCTTTGCTCATATAATCAGGGATCGTATGTCGGG
>JAKAQT010000111.1 GCA_021819605.1 Thermoplasmata archaeon | reverse complement strand
TCTCGTGCCAAAGAAGCCAGCAAGCCCTATCAAAATAGGCGTGTCATCCCTGCTGTTATGCTCTATGATAAAAATATCCCTCATTTCAGGATCCCCAAGGGGATTATTCCTGAGTGAAACACCATCGATTTCTTCTTTCCGGACCGAAAGTCTAGAAGCCATTTTTATGCATCTGTCGAGAGTATTTACCTATATCGAACGAAACCTGCTGCCGTGAAATAATTTATGAGGCAGCCAGGAACAGATAACCTATGGCTGATTATATTCTGAAATGAAATCAAAGATTTCTTCAGGTTCTTTCATAAACCTGTCCGGCTGGTACATTTCCAGCCTCTCCATATTCCCCGATCCCCACAGGGCTGCGCCTGCAGGGATTCCAGCTTCATGGGCAGCAATTATGTCGTAGGGCTGGTCACCGATGTAGACTGCTTCACGGTTGCTCATGTTTAATCTTTTCAGCGCAAAATTCAGCGGTTCAGGGTCGGGTTTCTGGTATTCCGTATCTTCCTGGCCAACATACAGCCGGATATAGCCCAGCAGTCCGGAAAGTGTCAGAAGCCTCTGTGCATCAATCCTGTGGCTGGATGTTACCACGCCAAGATCATATTTCCGGCTCAGTTTCTCCAGAACTTCACTTATTCCGGGATAAGTCTCCACTGTTGAAAGCTTGCTGTTGAAATAAAGTCTGCCCGTGTCATAAATAGCCTCACCCTTGTCCGGGAACCACTGTGAGAGTATCTTTTTCACCGGCCTTCCTATGAGCTGTGAATGCTCCTCAGCCGTGATTCCTCTTCCCAGAATTTCCATGAATCCATAATTGGTTGCTTTTTCGGACAGCGTTTCGCTGTCCAGGAGAGTACCATCCATGTCAAACAGAACAGCCCTGATCAAATGCTTTCAACTGCGTAATGCTGAACCATTTAATTTAGGTTCGTAAACTGTGTATCACTTCACGGAAACGAAAGCGGGCCCGCCGGGATTCGAACCCGGATCATAGGCTCCGGAGGCCTAGGTGATATCCTTTACACTACGGGCCCTCAGGATTTATACCCGATATCCCGTAGCAGTTTCTTCCTCTTATTTTTGTGGTCTTCGTTTTCAACGCCAAGTGGGCTGAATCCGTCTGCCACCCCGGCAATGCCATTTCCCCGGGGAGTCTTGAAAATAAGGATAGTAAGCGGGTTTGCCGTGGCTGCCAGAATTCGCCCAACCTCCTGGCAGGATTTGATCTGGTTCAGAATCTGTATGGGATATGCGTCTCTCAGCACTATCATAAACGTATGCCCGGCGGCAATTCTTGCAAGGCTTTCGTTAGCAAAGGATATCAGCTCCCTGTCATTCCCTTCAAACCGTATCAGCCTGTCACCTGATGCTTCTGAAAATGAGATTGCATATCTTGCAGACGGGATATAGGTTCTGATGATTTCATTCAGGTCCTCAACAGTTTTTATGAAGTGGGAATAACCAATAATCACGTTGCAGTTCTCGGGAAGCTTCAGCTCCACAGTTTCAAATTCAACCATGATCAATCATAAACGGGGAGGCAATTAACCTTACGGTTCCCTGAAGCGCCTAAAAGTGAGAAGGGCATCCGGTTCAAGTTGAGGGCGGCTTAATCACGCTGCTGTTCTGTTCTGAACAATACCGTATAATATCCAATATCCCGCACGGAATGGAATCATTTTATTCTAATTTGACATCATAACGGGAATGGAATTTTACCAGATAATAGGAAAAGAGATCTCCGATGGCATCATTTCCGACAGGGATTCACTTCAGAAGAGGAAATTAACTCTGGCCAGGGACCTCAGGCTTGACCATATACCAAGCGACACAGAAATATTGCGTTCCGGCATTGTACCTGCTGAAAAGACAAGATTACTCAGGATAAAACCAACAAGAACAATCTCAGGCGTTGCTGTAGTTGCTGCAATGACCTCTCCGGAGAGCTGCCCTCACGGGAAATGCATATACTGCCCTGGTGGCCTGGACAATAATTCTCCACAAGCCTACACCGGCCATGAGCCCGCGGCTCTCCGGGGGAGAAATAACAACTACGATCCCTACAGCATTGTGTTCAACAGGCTCAAGCAGCTGGACACCATTGGACATGATACAAGCAAAGTTGATCTCATAATAATGGGAGGCACATTCACTGCCAGAAGCAAAGATTATCAGGAATCATACATCAAGGGCTGCTTTGATGCAATGAACATGCATGTTTCGGGAAACCTTGAAGAGGCAATGCTTGAGAACGAGACTGCAGCAAGAAGATGTGTTGGGCTGACGGTTGAGACGAAACCGGATTGGTTTTTTGAAAAGGAGATCGACGACGCGCTTTCCTACGGAACAACGAAGGTTGAACTTGGTGTTCAACTAATTGACGAGAAAGTACTGAGAATTAATGGCAGAGGACACGGGATAGCCGAAATTGTGAAATCCACCCGGCTTTCAAGGGACGCAGGGCTGAAGATAGTATATCATCTTATGCCAGGGATGTACGGTTCCACATTCGATGATGACCTGAAAAGCTTTGACCGCATGATCTCCGATCCTTCATTCAAGCCAGACATGCTGAAAATATATCCAACTCTTGTTGTGAAGGGCACAGCTCTTTACAGGCTATGGAAACAGGGGAAATATTTGCCTATGGACACTGAAACAGCATCTGAACTCATTGTCAACTTCATGGAGAAGATGCCGCCATGGATCAGGGTGCAGAGGATGCAGAGGGACATCCCTGTAGAATTCATTGAAGCCGGGGTAAAGAGAAGCGATATCCACAATATTGTGGATGATAAGCTCAGGGAGAGAGGAATCAAGACAATGGAGATCAGGACCAGGGAAGTTGGCAAGGCACTTTCTGAAAGCGGGAAGATGGAACTCGTGAGGCGCGATTACGCAGCAGCCGGAGGTTCTGAGGTTTTCCTGTCATTCGAGAACGATGATCATATTTTCGGTTTTCTTCGCCTCAGAAAGCCTTCCGATAATGCACACAGGCCTGAGATGAAGGGATCAGCCATAATCAGGGAGATAAAGGTCGTTGGCGAAGTCGTTCCAGTTGGCGTGCATAGCAATGACCAGTGGCAGCACAAAGGGCTGGGCAGATCACTTATGAATAGTGCAGAATCAATAGTACGGGATGAATGGGGTCTTGCCAGAATCCTTGTTATAAGTGGAGTAGGAGTCAGGGACTATTTTCGGAAGATGGGTTATTCAAGGGTTGGTCCGTACATGGGGAAAGCCATCCGAGGATATTCTTAACCCAGCCTGATTGTATAATTTTTTATACCTGCAACCGGGAGTATTTTATCTTCTATTTAAATATAGTCACCAATAATTTAATGTAATTTCTTAAATAGCGCACGACAATGTGCAAATCGGTGTCAAAATGGCATTCATAGATGATTTGGCAATGGAACTGTTCACGCTGTCACTTGTTGGTGTGGTGTCCATATACCTTACCGGTTCCGTTTACATTGCGTACCGTAGGGGAATTAAAGATATAGAGGAAGTATTGAAACCCGGAGTTTACCCTCTGGGAATACTTGGTGGGATCATAACCATTATGGGCATATATGGCGAAATGACCTGGCCACTGCCGGGCAGTTATAACATATTGTTCTATGATCCGTACCTCATAATAGGCCTCATACTGGTAATAATGGCAGTCTCAATTGCAATGAAGCAGAAACTCCAGTTCACGGGAATTCTTGCCCTGTTTTCAGGACTTATCGCAATTTACTACGGTGCAAACGCCTACATGGACAAGATGACCTCCAGCCCAATAGCAATGCTGGGACTTTACATAGCTTTTGGACTGACGGGAGTATTTACGTATCCCACAACACTGATATACGACATGCTTCCCGGAAAGGAAAAAGTCTCCAAACTTTGGACGGTTGTTCTGGTATTATTCTGGATAGGGCTGGTCGTATCAGCTGTTCTGGCTGCTCTGACAGCAATTGAAGCTGTACCGCAGCACCTGCTGTCTCCGCCGTAATCTCCCACATTTCAAACCGGACAGAAATTTAGCCCCTGGCTGAGGGTCAGGGGATATTTTTAAAGTTCTGCTTTTTTTTGTTCAGGATATCCTATGCATATAAATATTTCGGAAAAAAATTAAATAATGTTTCTTCATAAAGCCAGAGCGTGAAATGCCTGTATCATATCTGGTCATTGGAGTTATTGTCCTGGCACTGATAGTATACCTTATCATTTCAATCCTGGCGGCTGAGAAACTATGATAATTTCGTCTGTTTCTTCACAGTCTGGCGGCAACTTCTGGGCCAATTTTTTCGCCACGAACCGTTATGTTTCAGGCTCTTTCATAATTATCATATACATCCTTCTGGCCACAGTACTTGCTTACCTGCTTTCCGGTTACATAGCAAAAATCTACAGGGGGGAACCCACAGCCATGGACCGTATAAGCGGCCCGATAGTCAGGGCATTTGAGAGATTCCTCGGCGAGGATGCCAAAAAACAGATGGAATTCAGAGAATATTTCACATCCATCCTCATTTTCTCTCTGTTTCTGGGGGCAATAGGTTTTGCAGTAATTTATTTCCAGCATGATCTTCCATTTTCATTCTCCAACAACCACATGACACC
>JAKAQT010000010.1 GCA_021819605.1 Thermoplasmata archaeon | reverse complement strand
TGACTGGGAAATTGGGCTTCATGGAAAAGTGGATGAGGTTAATCTCAGGCTTCTGGAGATCATTAAAACTGATCAGAAGAACCTGTATGAGATGGCAAAGTATACCATTGAAGCTGGAGGAAAGAGATTTCGCCCGCTACTGACAATTCTCGCTTACGAAGTCAGCTCGGACAACCCATATTCTGAAATTCTGGATCTGGCAGCTGGATACGAGCTTATTCACACTGCCAGCCTTATTCATGATGATATAATTGATGATTCCTCCACCAGGAGAGGCAGGGCCACACTGAATAATGTGTATGGATTGAACCATGCCATTGTTGTGGGGGACTACCTGTTTGCAAAGGCTTACGAGATGGGTTCCAGGTACGGCCCCGTGGTTTCCAAGATAATGGCTGACGCTTCAAGCAGGCTGGCTGAAGGGCAGACACTTGAAGCAATAAACCTTGGCAATATGGACCTGACTGAGGAGACCTACCTTGAGATCATAAGCAACAAAACAGCTCATTTCTTTGAGGCCTGCGCCATGGGGGCCACCACTGCAGCAAAAGCCTCGCCAGAGGTATCCAGGAGCCTTCAGGAATTTGCTTTCAATCTGGGCATGGCATTTCAGGTTACTGATGATATCCTGGATATAGTTGGGGATTCGTCAAAACTTGGAAAGCCGGTATTTGCCGATGTCAAGCATAATGCCATTACAATACCTATAATATACACGCTCAAGAACGCAGACAAATCTGCAAAGGATGAGATACTGAGCGCACTGAAAGTTGGGGATGATCGTTCTGTTGACGATCGTTTCAAAGACCTCATGGTCAAGACCGGCGCAATAGACTACTCGTTTTCAATAGCCAAGGCATTCTCACAGAAAGCTCTGAAGGCGCTTCATATGTCCGAACGGTCTCCCGACCTTGATCTGCTGATGGAACTGGCAATGATTGTTGTGGAAAGGATTGAGGAACTGAGCTGAAATAAAGTGCAGCGGAAATCTTTTGTGTTAGCTTCAGTTTTATGAATAATGTTCACCACTGTTGCTTTGGAGACAGCAAAAAATATTCAGGTCTTTTCCATTAACATATATGCCAGAAAATGATTTTGACGCCTTCAGGAAAGATACGCTGAAGAACGTTGCTATTGAGGAAACAAACTCAGGGATTTTTGCAGGTAAATGGTACCCGAAAGCAGGGGAAAGCAAGTACGATTCCATAAGCCCTGTTGACGGGAAGCACAATGCAACCGTATTCCTGGCGACGAAAGAGCAATATGAAGAGGTAGTAAGGCATTCGCAGAAGGCATTTGATGAGTGGAGCAAAATTCCTGCCCCGAAGCGTGGGGAAATCATAAAGACAATCGGTGACGAACTGGCAAAAAAGAAGAAGGACCTTGGCGCGCTGGTAACCCTTGAGGCCGGAAAGACCACCAGTGAGGGCGAAGGCGAGATCCAGGAAATGATTGACGTTGCATATTTTGCAGCAGGATTATCCAGGCAGCTGTATGGGCTCACCATGGCAAGCGAAAGGCCAGATCACAGGCTGTATGAGCAGTGGCAGCCACTGGGGCCAATTGCAGTAATAAGTGCATTCAACTTTCCATCCTCAGTGTGGTCCTGGAACGCCATGGTTGCTGCCGTTTGTGGTGATACTGTGGTATGGAAGCCATCAACCAAAGCATCCCTTGCAGCCGTTGGAGTTATGAAGGTCATTTCCAGCGTTCTTGACAGGGAAGGAGCTCCTCAGATATTCTCACTGGTAGCAAGCAGGGGGTCTGAAGGAGGAGAGTGGATATCCAATGATCCAAGGCTCAAACTGGTATCATTCACCGGATCAACAAAAACTGGAAGAACCATATATGAAAACGTTGCCAGAAGAATTGGGCGTGCAATACTTGAACTTGGTGGCAACAACTGCTCCATAGTTTCCGACAGGGCGGACATGAAGCTTGCGCTGAAAGGTGTGGCATTCGGCGCGCTGGCCACGGCAGGGCAGCGCTGCACAAGCACACGCCGTGTGGTCGTTCATGAGAAGATCTATAATGAATTTCTCGCAAAACTCAAGGACATATATGCCAGTGTGAAGATAGGAAACCCCAGAAGCAATGGCGTCCTTGTTGGTCCACTAATAGATGATGGGGCAATCTCGACCTATGAGAAAGCAATAGCTGAGGCTGTGAAGGAAGGCGGAAAGCTGGTCATAGGAGGAAAGAGAATCCAGGTTCCAGGTCTTGAGAAGGGCTTTTACGTGAATCCTGCCATCATCGAGGCGAATCCCGGAATGGAGATCACCAAGCAGGAAACCTTCGGCCCACTGCTATACATATTCAAGTACAGGACAATTGAGGAGGCGCTTGAGATTCACAATGCAGTTCCACAGGGGCTTTCATCTGCCATATTCACCACAGACATGCGTGAAGAGGAGTATTTCCTTTCTGCACGTGGTTCCGACTGCGGCCTTGCAAACGTGAACACCAGCACGGCTGGCGCTGAGATTGGCGGTGCGTTCGGCGGTGAGAAGGAGACCGGCGCCGGAAGAGAAAGCGGAAGTGATTCCTGGAAACTGTATATGAGGAGGCAGACCGTTACAATAAACTACGGACGTGATCTCCCGCTGGCCCAGGGCGTCAGGTTCGACGTGTGAATGCGAACAGGAGCCCTGCTTCCCAGATTACCAACAGTCATTTTTTAATAATTAATTATTATCAACCATCACAATCTCATGAACATACAATTGAAAGCTCACAGGGAGATGTTTTACGGTAATTTCTCGAGGTCGGCGGAATCCTTGGTCATCATGCGTCCCAAGCCGCATCACGGCAACTGCACCAGCATTGCTGTCCCATATAGGTTAAAGAAAACGCAGCAGAATGAAGGCTCATTATTGGGCAAAACCATCATTCATGGGGGCAGCGCAAACAGCATGTCTCCCTGGGTAGGAAAACGGGATTCTGAAACTTCTGAAAACCTAAACCATCGGGTTCCCGGCATCAGTCCCGAAACTTATGAGAAGCTGGAAATTGTGGCAGGATTCGAATTTTCCAGGTGGAGCAGACCAATTACGAGGAACATATTGGAGAGTATTTAAATGGTTAGACTAGATGGATTTGTACATGGAATTTATCCAAAAAGCGAGAAACTACGGGTGAGAATCGGACGCTGGGAGAGAGGATCATTATCTGCGGACGAACTTAACGATCTCATTGCGGAGGAGACGACAGTTTATGAGGATCTTTTTGAAGGGCATGCCCTGCACACAGATCCGCTGTTCAGCTGGTATGACATATTCAGGCCAGTTGTCCTGATGTCAAGCGGCATGGATCTGGGGCCACTGACACGATTCGAGGAAACGAACACTTTCTACAGGATACCGCAGTTGCACGGACCCCCATCCCTAAGGATTCCGCCGGACGTTTTTCACGAACTTCCGGAGAACCCGCCACTTCCCCTGTACCATTCAAGGAAAGATCCGGCCCTGTTCCTGCCGGGTCCGGAAACTCTGTTCAGGTTCTCAAGGAATGTTGGCAACCTGGAAAGGCGCACTTTCCTGGAGGCCACCTGCCTGATTTATGCTGGCATAGTGACAAAGCTGAAGCCGGCAAGAACTTTCATAATGGAACGGGTCAAAGTGGATGGGATCGCCCTGGAGGCCATTTCCCGCATAACAGATCCTTCCGGAATTATGCTGTTCACCACTGGAAACCTTGAAGGAAACACATTCTCCGGCAAACAACACAGGTTCCATTCAATAATTGTGGACCCAACCAGATCAAACCTGCAGGTTGCCAGAGATCATTCCACCGTTCCTGGAATCAAACTGGTGGATGGGCATAACACCAGGATGGAATCAGTCGACGAGATCAGAAAAAAGGCTGAGGAATTATCCAGGGGAATGAACATTGAAAGGATGATCGTGGCAAATTCTGATTACCTGGACTTTCTTCCAAGAAAGATTGCAGATCAGAAGGTAAAGCTTCTGGCGGGGCTTGGTGAGTAATATGGCGGACAAGAATTTGATTTTACAGGAAATAGGCAGTTTCAGGAAACCGGAATATCTGAGCAAGAATTTCCACCAGCTGGAAGGAACTGAGGAGTTCAACGTGCTTGCTGGGAAAGCAACAGTAGAGACTCTTGACCTGTTCAGGAAGTCCGGGCTTGAGAATCTGGGAGTCGGCGGGGAGATGTTTCGGTGGGAGATGTATGAGGCTCTGGCAAACAACATTGGAAATCTTGAGTTTTATGGAATGGTCAGGTCATTTGACAACAGGTACTACAGGAAAGGCAGCGTAACAGGCCCGGTGGTGAGGAAGCATCCGTTCCACAGGGATGAACTGGAATTTCTCCTTGCAAACACCCACGACAGGCTCAAGCTACCAATAACCGGTCCATACACCATGATGGACTGGTCATTCAATGAATACTACAGGGACAGGAGGGAACTGGCAAATGCATATGCTGACGCAATAAACAAGGAACTGAGGGAACTCAAGGAAATCTGGGATCATCGCAGGAAAGGTGAAATCTTCGAGGTTCAGATAGATGAGCCGGCAGCCACCACACATCCGTCTGAGATGGACATAGTTGTGGAATCTGTGAACAGGTCATTCGAGGGAATTTCCGGCATTGAACCGTCAATCCACGTCTGCTACAGTATAGATTACGCATATCTCTACAACACCATGGCTGATCTGAAGGTGCATGGCTTGAACCTGGAATTCGCCAACAGAGATACCCTGACACTGGGGAAGGGGCTGGATCACCGTCCTGGATATGCAGACCTCAAGGAGTATGCCGCCATGAATGATACCCTGTCAAGGAAGAAATTCATGGGCCTTGGTGTAACGGATGTGCACATTGATGACATTGAGAGTGTGGAACTCATTAAGGACCGTATTGAAACAGCCCTGGACATAATCGGAGATCCATCACTGGTCAGGATCAATCCGGATTGCGGCCTGCGTACAAGATCAAGGGAAACCGGCTTTGAGAAGCTGAGGAACATGGCTCTGGCCACAGCAGCTGTCAGGAAAGAACTCTGATATTACCTGGCATTTATTTTCTTGAAAACCCTCCAGTTGCTCCCTAAATAATTTTCCTCATTATATGTAAGGGCACATCTTATTATATTGTGGTGCAAAGGTAATCCTGATCAATATGCTGGAAGTCAGGTTTCACGGAAGAGGGGGACAGGGTGCGGTAACGGCTTCAAAGATGCTGGCTCTGGCATCCTTCCTGTCCGGTGAGTATGTAATATCATTTCCATTTTTCGGGACGGAGCGAAGGGGAGCACCTGTGACAGCGTTCACGCGGATTGACACCACGCCCATACTGCTGAAGACACAGGTTTACAATCCTGATGTTGTGGTGGTGCTGGACAGCAAGGTGATGGAGACCGTTGACGTGACTGCAGGGATGAAGCCAGGGTCATCACTCATACTCAATTCACCCGAAGCCCCAGAAGATCTTGGCCTTCCTTACCACGTGGCGACAGTGGATGCAACCAGGATTGCCACTGACCTCGGACTGGGCAACAGGACAAATCCCATTATCAACACCGCAATGCTGGGTGCCTTCTCAAAGAGCACAGGCCTTGTTGACATGACCCAGATTCGTGAGGCGATATCAGAAATGTCTCCGTCCAAGGCTGATGTGAATGTCAGCGCAGCCGAGAAGGCATACAGTTCCGTAAGGATGGGGTGGTAGAATTGGTGCTGGTTCCACTGGCGGAGACCAGTTCAAGGGCAAACCATACAGGCCTCTGGAGGACACTGAAGCCTGTCATAGACTATTCAAGCTGCATAAGGTGCGAGATATGCTGGAAATTCTGCCCCGACAATGCAATAAATCTTGAGGATGGGCGCACGACTCCGGCACCAAACCAGAAGGTTACGGCGTTCAGCATTCCGGTCATAGACTACGATTACTGCAAGGGATGCGGAATATGTGCAAATGAATGCCCGGAGAAATGTATAGAAATGAAATTTGAGGAGGAATGACTGGAATGAGGGAAATAGGATCAAAAACATCAATAATGACCGGCAACGAGGCTGTTGCAGAGGGCGTTCGCCTGTCAAAAGTTGGCTTCATCTCTGCTTACCCCATAACCCCGCAGACCACAATTGTGGAAAAACTGGCTGAAATGGTGGCAAACAGGGAGATCAGCGCCAGGTACGTTGAGGTGGAGAGCGAACACAGTGCCATGGCAGCTGTATTTGCAAGTGAAATTGCAGGCGTGAGGTCTTACACTGCAACAAGCTCACAGGGCCTTCTATACATGCATGAGATGCTGCACTGGGTTGCGGGCCAGCGCCTTCCAATTGTCATGAGTGTTGTCAACAGGGCTATTGGCCCCCCATGGAATATATGGTCTGACCAGTCCGACAGCATGAACCAGAAGGACACGGGATGGATTCAGGTCTACAGTGAATCCAATCAGGAAGCCATGGATACGCTCATAATGGGTTACCGGATTGCGGAGGATTCAGGTGTGATGCTTCCCTTTATGAGTATGGAGGACGCCTTCATACTGTCACACACTTCGGAGCAGGTTGCGATACCGGACCAGGAGCTTGTTGACGAATTTCTTCCCGAATTCCGCCTGGGCTTCAAGGTCGATTCGGACCGCCCCATGGGCTATGGCTCATATTCCACGCCTGACGGGCCATTCATGGAACTGAAGAAGGACATGATGGAGAGCATGTGGAAATCTGCAAACGTTATCAAGAAGGTGACCAGGGAATTCTCTGAGATCCTTGGCCGTGACTACGGCGGGCTGATCGAGGAATACATGACGGAGGGGGCGGAATACATACTCATTGCATCAGGCACTGTGGCATCCACTGCAAAATATGTTGCAGGGAAGCTGAGGGCCGATGGCAGGAAAGTTGGGATAATCAGAATAAGGTATTTCAGGCCATTCCCTGCCGAGGATATTGTGCGCGCTACAAAGGATGCTGCCCACATAGGCGTGATCGACAGATCAGTGTCATTTGGATCCGGAGGAACCGTGTTCAACGAGATCAGGGCAGCACTGTATGGCAGATCAGACATTCCTGTAACAGGATTTGTGGCAGGAATTGGGGGCCGTGATGTAAGGGAGGAGGATATAGAAGAAATGATAAATTTGATGGCGGCTGGTAAGGAAGGTACTGTTTTCATCAACACAAGGGGTGATCAGTGATGCCCACATCCATTCCTGAACAGGAACTTATGGAGCCTGGACACACGGCCTGCCAGGGTTGTGGTGCAACACTGGCAATGAGATATGTTCTGAAGGCACTTGGAAAGAAGACTGTGGTCTCCGTCCCAGCCTCGTGCTGGGCGGTAATTCCGGGTGCAATGCCAAACCGGACTCTGGACATACCAATGGTTTACACTCCATTCGCGGCAACGGGTGCATCAATAAGTGGCCTGAGGGAGGCACTGGATATAAGGGGTGACAGTGATTACAACGTTGTTGGGTTTGCAGGAGACGGAGGGACAGCGGACATAGGCCTCCAGTCGCTATCCGGGGCCATGGAGCGGGGGCACAACGTTTTCTACATTATGTACGACAATGAGGGCTATATGAATACCGGTGTCCAGAGGTCCGGCAGCACGCCTTACGGTGCTGAAACCACAACTACCCCTGTTGGCCTGGACAGAAATTTCAAGAAACAGCAGAAGAAGGTTGTGGCGGATATAATGATGGCTCAGGGGGTTCCATACGTGGCAACAGCCACCATTGCATATCCTGAAGATCTGATCCGCAAGGTGCAGAATGCAAAGAAGGTCAACGGCCCAAAGTTCATACAGATCCTTGCACCGTGCCCCACAGGCTGGTACTACCCGCCAGAGAAAACCATTGGGGTATCACGGATGGCAGTGCAGTCGAGGATGTTCCCGCTGTATGAGTACTCTTCAGGCACATTCCGGCTCACCAGACCCAGCAAGCCTGTTACGGTCAGGGAATACGTCCAGTCCCAGAAGAGGTTTTCCCACATGGACGAGGACGAAATCAGGACCCTGCAGGAAGAAGTTGACAGAAGATGGGAAAGCCTGCTTGAAAAAGAGACGCACTAGGGATAAACAGGCGTCTTTTTCCATCTCCTCCGCAAATACACAGCCATAAAAGCCAGATAGACAGCAATGCCTCCCACAATGGCAATATTCGTTCCCAGGTAGACGGGATTGGAGTAGGTTATTTTCACCACAGGTGACTGATATACTTCCCCATCGGAGAGCCTCAGGACTACTGTTGCGTAATAAGCGTGCCCGGGATATATTCCGGAGATCACGGTGGAAGTGCTTGATTGGGTGGTGAAGGTGATAACCCTTGGATTGAAGAAGCTGGGATTCTGTGAAACGTATAGCTGGTACTGGGAGAATATCTTTCCGCTGTAGCCTGTCCAGCTCACAACTCCCATGAAGAAGAATAGCGGGAAATACCTGGTTATTGTTATGAAAGGCATGGAGCTGATGTTTATGTCCAGAGGCTTCATGGAGAAATTGAGGTCAAACGGGGCGAATTTCAGCACAAGGTGCTTGTACTGGGATTCATAGAGATTTGCCGAAGCCGATATATTAAGGGTGCCCAGATCCTCGTAAAGCCGATAATACCCGGTGGAATTTGCGTATGAATATGACTGGTTGGAAACGGAAATCAGGGCCCCCGCCACAGGGAAGGCATAAACGGCGTCAGTCACTGTGCCCTGTATGAGCACCATGCTGCTGGAGCTGGGCTGAAGCGAGATCTGGGTGCGGTATGCAGCTGCGGGCATTATGACTTTTGACAGGTTCACCGGGTCGAAACCAGGGGCGGTGACATTGATCCAGACAATACCGGGCATTGGATATCCGGAAAATGTTCCATTGTCTCCTGCAACAGTAACGTTCTGTATTATCACAGTTGCATTGCCCTGAAATACGAATACAGAAACGGATACCGGCATTGCGGAAAGCTTCAAGCTGAGGTTTCCGGTTGATTTGTTGGTTAGAGATTCAGGATGGAACCCGGGGGACGTAACGCTGAAATTGTTCGTGCCGGAAATCACAGGTATGGCTGATGTATTTTCGATGCCATATCTTAAGAAATAATCCACAACAAGAGATGAGGGTGGATTCAGGTCATACGCCACGTCCGAGTGGACACTCACATTCTGGATCACAATGTCCGGTATGTAAATTATGCGGGTTTCATTCACTCTGTTCTTTCCCACAAGTTCTGAGGCGGTGACATTGTAATACCCGGCTCCAGGAAAAGAATAGGTGTCCCCGGCAATGGAGGTTCCGTTCACCTTCCATGCAACGGATCCTGTGAAGTTGGACAGGTGGAACGTTCCGTGCACAGGCAAGCTGAAATTAAGCATGTATGAGATCAGAGGAGGTGGCGGAACATAGGGAAGGTCAGAGTAATTCCCCCTGATGTACTGGGAGAATTCAACCTCTGTCACGTTTATTGCGGCATTCAGCGACGAATAGCTTGGAGTTCCAATTCCAGAAAACTTCTGGAAATATAATCCGGTGGAATTCAATTGTGTGCCATTGTAAGCTCCGGCCAGGTTGCTGAAAGTGAAATTCCCCAGATCAGTCGTATTGTCGTATGAGCCAATGCTCATTCCTCCAGCCACCGGAGTTGAATTGCCGGCATAACTGAGGAAGACGGGCACATCGACGCTGATTACGTTTGAGCCGTCAGATGCTGCCGATATCATTCCTGCTTTATATGTGAGAGAGAGGTTTGAGATGTAACGGGACGACTCTGAAAATCCTGAAACATGCGGTCCATTAAATGTCACAACGTATCCAGACTGGCCTATCCTCATCAGATAACTGGCAGCGGTGGATGAAACGTTCACGCCAAATTCAATATAATTGATGGGGCTGTTGTATAAGCCCACATAATAGAAGCCTGTTCCGTTCATTCTCAGATTTGCTGTGTTCACGGAAAGATTCAGTACTGAATAAACCGTGTTTGCATAAGTGGCGTTACCCTGGAGAAGAACCTGCCCCCCGAATCCAGCAGTTATTTTTTCAGTTGCATTCACCAGGCCCGAAACGCTTGGCGTCCCCAGCCCGGTCACCGGGTTCCAGCCCGGTGCGGCACTGTATACACCATTGGTTCCTTTTGTTATCTGCTCAAATGACGAATTGTACAGTGGAGTTCTTGAGATCTGGTACAGGAGGGGATTAAGGAATCCCAGGTGCCGGTGGGTGGCCTGATCCATTATGGCTGCTGCAGCCGCCCAGATGGGGGTGGCAATGCTTGTGCCGCCAGCCTCATACTGTTTGCCCCTGACCACCACTATCATTCCAGTATACTGGTCAGCGTCCAGCGAGACGTCAGGTGTCCCTCTTCCAGTGCTGTTGAACCCCGGTGCGGACTGCCAGTATGGCCTGGAAAAGAATTTGCTGTACCCTCCCCCGCTTCCGAAGCTCTGGCCTTCATATTTTCCTCCCCAAGCAGTCTGGGAATATTTGCCATCAAAGAGGCTAAGTGTGGTACCTCCCACGGCAGTAACATATGGATCCGAAGAGGGAAAATTAACAGTTGGTACACCCGTCCCGTTCGCGCCATAATAATCTGATCCAAAGTCCCCTGTTGCAGCAACAACAGTTATACCTCTGAGGTAAGCCTCCCTGTAGATCTGTGAATAGACTCCAACCTCATGCTGCGTTAACTGGACCTCGGGATTGCCCCAGCTAAGGGAAATAATGTTTGCAGAACTGCTGTTGATCATATCGCTTACAGCAAACTGAAGCATCTGGGTAATGGCTGAAGGAGCAATGTAGAGAAGTATGGTGGCATTTGGAGCCATGGCATGTGCCCACTCAACATCTGTTGCAGTCTCCAGTGCCCATGACGCATTATATGTCCCGTTTCCAGGCTGTCCCTCTGGATAAACAACGCTCAGATTGGCAGGCGGAAGGCCAGTCAGTTCATCAAATGCCCTGAGATCATAGGCGAGATTCGGGTCACCATACGCATCCACTATTCCTATTGTTATCCCTGACCCCGTATATCCGGAGCGGTATTCCCACGTGAAGTTGTAGGCGCTTGCGATCTGGGAGGGCACAAAAGCATACGGAATGACAAGATCCGGGGCCACCTGCGATACAGCATCATAAGGGGTGGAAGTTACGGACCGGTTAACCAGGGCATAATGTATGCCGTAGTCCCTGCTGGCGCTCTTCAGGATATCGGATATATATGGAAACTGTGCCTGGTCGGGATATATGTTAATGAGCCCGCCTGCACTTGTATATTTTACTCCAAGCCCCCCAAGTTCCGAAGCGATTATCCCTGAATATGCTCCGGAGGCATATGCCACATAATTCTGATCATTGCCCTGGCTCACATTGCCTGTGGAAGAGATGATGATGCCCGCTTCCAGGTTGCTGGAAGTGGAATATGGCCGCTGCATTGGAATAAATGCGGCCATGGGTGCCGCAATCAGCAACACTGCAAGTACTGCGTAGAACTTATTGATAGGCATCTGCCTCAACTCAATGGTAAACCATATTAATATATCATGTCATGGGCAGGCGTTGCCCGAGACAGACACTTCAGAAAATGTGCTGCGAGAATATTTCCATGACTATTACAGGGAATGGAAGGCAGACCTCATTGACATAGTCTCCGCAAGGGAGATCGGTTTTATTCCATTTTTCGGAACCATGGTAAGGCACAGGGCAGTACTGAACCTCAGCTCCCTGACAGATATGATGAGGCGTATTGTTCCGCGCCACACCTATTATTCCACCGCATATTACAGGAAGCCTGAAGAAAAGATCATGAAGGACAAGGAATGGCTTGGTGCCGAACTCATATTTGATCTGGATGCAGACCACATTCCTGGTGCAGAAAAAATGAGTTACACTGAAATTCTGGCAGAGGTCAAGAAGCACACACACCGCCTCATTTTCAAGTTCTTGATGGATGATCTAGGATTTCGGGAAAAGGACCTGAAAATATTCTTTTCCGGCGGTAGAGGCTATCATGTCCATGTGGTGGAGGATTCCATATATCCCCTTGGATCGGATTCCCGCCGTGAAATTGCGAATTACATACGGGGTGAGGGGTTCAGCACATACGATATCCGCAGGTCAATGCAGGAGGCATCCGCCGTCATGGGTGGATGGAAATCCGAAGTGGACAGACTCTTTGTTGAATTTCTGGCTGAAGTTGCAGACGAATCTGGCAGCCAGGCACTATCCGGTGTGCTGGGAAACAGGAGAAGTGCAGAGGCATACATCCGCAACCTCTCCAAGCAGATCAGCTCCGGCGTTCCCGTGAAGAAGCGCGATCTGTTCCTGAAACCGGGTAACGAGAAGTACAGGCACATGGATGCGAACGATGAGAAGATTTTAACGCACATAATCAGCAAGGTCAGGGACAGCAATGCGTGTGAAATTGACGAGCCGGTGACCACTGATGTGCACAGGCTAATAAGAACTCCAGGAAGCCTTCATGGAAAAACGGGATTCATTGTAAAGCATATACCAGTTGAAGATTTCGATTCATTCGATCCGCTCCGTGATGCCATTTATACAGGATTCAACAGGCGGTCGGCAAAGGTTGATATCCAGCGCCCCCTCAGGATAAGCATTGCCGGGGAGGACTTCAACCTTGATCCGGGCGAGACCCAGATACCAGGGGCTGCGGCCGTCTATGCAGTTGCTTCGCGTTATGGTAAATTTTTATAATTATTAACTTAGAATAACTATCATAAAGTTAATATATCGTTGGCACATAAACATGTGGTGTAAAAATGGAACTGAAAAACAGTAAGACGCTGGAAAATCTGAAAGCCGGTTTCGCAGGTGAAAGCCAGGCCAACAGGCGCTATCTCTATTTCGCCCAGAAGGCAGACGAGGAGGGATACCAGGAAGTAGCATCCATATTCAGGTCTACAGCTGATGGTGAAACAGCACATGCATTCGGTCATCTCAAATATCTTGCACAGGTTGGAGACCCGGTCACGGGAGAGCCCATTGGGACAACTGAACAGAACCTGAAATCCGCCATTGCAGGGGAAACATACGAGTACAGCCAGATGTACCCCGGATTCGCAAAGGTTGCCAGGGACGAGCACTTTGATGACATAGCTCACTGGTTCGAGATACTTTCAAAGGCTGAAAAATCACACGCAAAGAAATACGAAGACACTCTTGCTAAACTGCCCAAGTGAGGTGGGTTGATATGCAGGAGATAAGATCGGAGGACATAATTCCTCCCGAAAATTTTGAGAAGCAGCGAGATGAAGCCACAAGAAAGATCATTGAAATCAAGAGAACAAGAAGAGTAGAGACAAAGACATTCAGCTTTCTCTTTGAATCAAGGGACACCGTGATGAACCAGATCAATGAGATGGTTTTCATAGAGAAGGTCAAGGACCCTGAGGAAATAAGGAGGCTCATAGAGGTATACAGCGATTTGCTTCCCCGGCCGGATACTTTCAGTGTATCAATGTTCATAGAGTTCAGGGATGAGAGGCAGATGTCGGCTGAGATGCCCCGGCTGACGGGCATTGAAAATACCGTTTATCTTTCATTCGATGGGCATGAATTGAAGGCCACCCCGGAGGAGGGTCGGTCAACAGAAGTCCTGGAATCCACGCTTCAGTACCTTAAATTCCACTTCAACAGGGTTCTTGCAGATCAGTTCCGGTCAGCAGAGAATGTATACATTGAAACAAGGAAGTCGGGCTATTCCGAGGCTGGAAAGATATCCGGGCCGCTGCTGCAGCAATTGAAGAGCGAACTTACAGTTTAACTGTAACCCGGACCCTCTTCAGAACAGACAATTTATTATTTTTATACCCATTCCAGATTCATGATAGAAGCCACCATAACGCAGGACGAAAAGGAAGTTCTGAAGTATGTAAGGCAATTTGCCCAGAAAGAGGTCAAGCCTCTTGCAAGAGAGATAGACAGGACCAAGTCCGTCCCGCAGAAAATCATAGACAGGATGAATGAGCTGGGGCTCTTTTCAAGCTATATCCCCAGGGAATACGGGGGAGCAGGGCTCAGCTTCAGTTTTCTTGTGAGAGTCATAGAGGAGCTTTCAATGGCATGTCCCAGCACTGCACTTGTACTGGATGGCGCATTAACGCTTTTTGCAGATCCACTCATCATGTTTGGAAGCGACGACCTGAAGAAGAGATATCTCACGAAGGTGGCGGCAGGGGCCGTGGGCGGACTTGCGCTTACTGAAGCAAATGCTGGAAGCGATGCTGCTGCCATTAAGACCTCTGCAGTCAGGAAAGGCAACGGCTATGTCATCAACGGAAGCAAGATGTTCATCTCAAACGGGCGTATCGCGAAGTTCTTTGTTGTGGACACAGTCACTGACCCATCAAAGGGCCACAGGGGCATAACAACATTTGTTGTGGACGCCGATTCACCAGGATTCAGGGTCAGCAGGGACATAGAGAAGCTTGGCATACGCGGGAGCAGCACAGTGGAGCTGGAGTTCCAGGATGTTTTTGTCCCGGATGAGAATGTTGTGGGTGAGGTCAACAGGGGATTCAGGGTTGTAATGGAAACGCTTGATTCCGGGCGTATAGGCATAGCGGCACAGGCACTTGGAATTGCCCAGGCTGCTCTTGACGAAGCGGTGGATTATGTCAGGCAGAGGAAACAGTTCGGTCAGTCCATAGGGGATTTCCAGGGAATACAGTTCATGCTTGCCGACATGTCCACGAAACTGGATGCTGCCAGGCTTCTCACATACAAGGCAGCTGAGATGTGGGACAGGCATGAGAATGCAGTGAAGATTTCATCACAGGCCAAACTCTTCGCATCTGATGCAGCAATGAGCATAACGACTGACTGCCTTCAGCTGTTCGGGGGATACGGATATACAACAGACCTGGACGCGGAGCGGCACATGAGGGATGCAAAGATAACCCAGATCTATGAAGGAACAAACCAGATTCAGAGAGTTATAATAGCCAGAGATCTTCTAAGACAGTAAATGATCTGGCTGGGCTGCTCAGGATGGGCATACAGTGACTGGAACGGGGTATTCTATCCCCGTGGCATGTCCAGCAGCCTCAGCTATTATGGAAAATTTTTCAATTCGGTTGAGGTGAACGTAACCTTCTACAGGCAGGTTGCGGATGATACCATAAGCCACTGGATAAGGACTGCAGGAAAGCTGGCCGGATTCAGATTCTCCATCAAGGCGCCCGGGACCATCACGCATGATCTGTTATTGCGAGACATTAAATCGGCAGTGGCGGAAATGGAGAAATTTTCGGACAGTACTTTGAGGCCATTGTCCCGGGCACATTTATCAGGTGCACTGCTGGTTCAGCTTCCGCCTTTCTTCAGGGAATCCCATGCGGCGAACCTGGAGGTGCTCCTTTCAACAGCAGACATTCATGAGTTCAAGGGGGTTCTGGAATTCAGGAGTGAATCAATTGCAACCAGCCCGGCTATCCAGAAGATATGCAATCAAACGGGTTACACGCCTGCAAACACGGACAGTCCTGCTGCCAGGCTGGAGAGCTACGCTGATTACGGCCATGGAATTTCCTACTTCAGGTTCCATGGAAGAAATGCCGAATCATGGTTTTCACGAAGCGAGGATCCGTCAGCCAGATACAGATATAATTACAGCTTGGAGGAACTCAGGCAGCTTTCCAGCCTCGTAAAGAAGAGCATGGATGTCGGTGACGAGGTTTTTGTCTATTTCAACAACCACCCTGCAGGTAATGCTCCGCGGAATGCAATGGACTTCGCAGCAATCATGGGCACGGAATCCGGAGGCCACCAGATGCAGCTTTTTTAGCAGAGATGAATCCAGAACAGCTTGATTCAGGCTAAAATTGAAGCAAAGCGGAACATTTGCAGCAGAATATCCCCTTTCACTTTTCTCAGCCGGATTAAAAGTTTTAAGCACAGATCATGATACTAAGCAAGGGATGCAGCACATTGAAGGATCTTGTTGAGGGAGCAATTTTAAGGTTCAAATACAAGCAAACCCAGTTTGATGGGATTGTCATAAGTTACAGTAACGGCCTGGTGAACGTGAAACTAAGCAGCGGCTACAATATGACAATTCCAGTCGATTCAATGGACGACGTTGAATTGAGGGGGACAAGAAAGATCACGCCCACAGAAACCCGAAAGGAAAAGTCTGATGGCGGTAAAAAAGTCGGTTTTCTTGCAACGGGTGGCACAATAGCAAGCAGGGTGGATTATGTGACGGGTGCAGTGAAGCCGGTGCTGGATCCTGCATTTCTGGAAGACAGCGTGTCCAATATCAGGGAGTTTTCCCTGGATATGGATCTCATGGACCCGGTCCTGAGTGAGAATCTGACGCCAAATGACTGGGTGGAAATTGCTCGCAGGTCACTGAAACTTCTTGAAAGGAATAAACGCACCATAGTGCTGCACGGCACTGACACAATGTCCTATACTGCATCAGCCCTGTCATTCATGTTTCAGGAGCAGACCGGCCCCATCCTTTTCGTCGGGTCCCAGAGGAGCTCCGATCGGCCAAGCAGCGATGCATTTCTAAACCTTGAGGCTGCGCTTGAGTTCTCCAGGACTGCAATGGGAGAGGTGGGCGTTGTCATGCACAGGAACATCTCGGATCATGAAGCTGCACTGCATCGAGCGGTCAGGGTCAGGAAGATGCATACCTCACGAAGGGACGCGTTCCGGACCCTTGGAGGAAAACCCATGGCAGTCTATTCATCAGGCACCGCCAGATTCAACGAGACCCCGAGGCCAGCATCAGAAAGTAACGTACTGATGGATAAGCTTGAGCGTAAAGTTTCTATGGTGTATTTCCACCCTTCTCTTGAACCGGATGATCTTGGGCAGATTCTGAATGACAGGCG
This sequence comes from Thermoplasmata archaeon, assembly GCA_021819605.1. Taxonomy (GTDB): domain Archaea; phylum Thermoplasmatota; class Thermoplasmata; order Thermoplasmatales; family Thermoplasmataceae; genus UBA509. The sequence continues at coordinate 4,766 of JAKAQT010000010.1, read as the reverse complement.
GGCTGCAGTAATAATGGGAACAGGGCTGGGCCATGTGGGAAGCAGGTTCTATGGCATAATAAAAGATGCAGTGAACAGCGGAGTTAAGGTAATAATGACATCACAGTGCATAAACGGAATGGTTGACATGAACGTCTATTCTACTGGAAGGGAACTTCAGTCAATTGGGGTAATTCCTGCCGGATCAATGCTTCCTGAGGTTGCCATGGTGAAGAGCATGCACCTGCTGGGCAATTATCCAGAGGATGATTTTACAGGCCTTTTCCTCAAGAACATGCGCGGGGAATTCAATTTGAGGGATGGACTGGGGGATGAGCCCATATGACTGCACCTGTGAAGATAGGCCTTGAAATCCATGTGCAGCTGGGAGGCCGGAAACTATTCTGTGAATGCCCCACAGAAAGTGATGGGACCAAGTCTGGGTCAATTTACAGGAAGCTTTCTCTCTCCACTGGAGAAATGGGTAATTATGACCCGGCTGCAGTATATGAGAAGGGCCGAAGCAGAGTATTTGAGTATGAGATATCTGACAACAGTTGCCTGGTTGAATATGATGAGGAACCTCCCCATGATGTTAACTCGGAGGCTCTCCTGAAAGGCCTGGCCGTTTCACAGGCGCTTAACTGCAGGACCGTGGATGTGCTTGAGTACATGAGAAAGATCGTTGTCGACGGTTCCAACACGTCCGGCTTCCAGAGAACAGCCATAATATCTTTCGGAGGCTGGGTTGACACAACACGCGGAAGAGTAAGGATCAGCACAATATGCCTGGAGGAGGATTCTGCAAGAAAGATTTCAGACGCATCGGCCCAGGTATCATACTCACTCGACAGGCTTGGGATACCATTGCTGGAGATTGCCACTGAACCCGATATCGTGGACGGTGAACACGCGGTTGAGGTGGCAAGGCAGATCGGTGATATTATATTCCTCTCGGGATGGTCACGCAGGGCCCCGGAATCAATAAGGCAGGATGTGAATTTCTCCATGGGTTACGGCCGGGTTGAAATAAAGGGCGTGCCTAAACTTTCAGTAATAAGGGACTGCCTTCTCTATGAAGAAAAGAGACAGGCATCACTGAAGGAGATGGCAGACAGGCTGGGAAATAAGTGGGGAAATGGTATCCAGTTCACGGATGTTACCCAGATGTTTGCTGAAACCGGGTCCAAGGTCATCAAGAAATCTCTTGCGGATGGAATGAAGGTATATGGCTCCCTGCTTCCAGGGCTGAATGGGTATCTCAAGAACGGTGCATACAGACTTGGACGAGAACTGGCCGATGTGGCAAAGCTATACGGTTCGGGCGGCATAATGCACTCCGACGAGCTTCCCGGCTACGGGGTGAAGGATGAACTGAAGCCACTGAAGGATATGCTTAAGCCCCGGGCAGAAGACGGGTTTTTCATCATAGTATCTGATGAGGCACATATCAGGATCATAGGAAGCGAAATGAATTCCAGGATTTCAAAAATGCTCAGGCTTGACCTGTCAGAGACCAGGTATGCGGACGCCCAGGGCGAAACGCACTACCTCAGGCCCCTCCCTGGCGGTGAAAGGATGTATCCGGAAACAGATGTCCCAAATTATCAAATAACAGAGGAGCTGATCAGGAGATCGCAGGAGATTGTTCCAAAGACCAGGGAGGAGCTCATCGCTGAATTTTGCAGAAAATATGGGATATCCAGGCAGGAAGCCTCATCAATAATAGTGAACAATCTTTCCGGCACAATTGAGGATTACGCTTCTGTACTTGGCAACGGAAAACTCGCCGCAAGGCTGCTCCTTCAGGTTATACCTGACCTTGAGAAGAAGGCAGGCGGAGATACGAACATGGCAGAGGCAAGGAAGCTGCTGACTGCACTTGCCGGAAGGAATGCCGGAAAGGAGGATTATGAACGAGCCCTGGAACTCCTCATAGTGCAATCCATGTCAATCGACTCCATTCTGGCTTCACCGGAGATGAAGCACATAGACGATGGTGAGCTGCGAAATGTTATTATAGAGCTCTTTGAGGGAGACAGCATCAACGAGAAGAATCTCATACCGCGCCTCAGGGCAACCGTCAAGGGGATTTTTGATCCTTCCACTGCTTTCGGGATATTCAGGGATATTTCAAGGAAGCAAAATTAAATATAAAAATTAAAATATTGACGGTACACCTTGTAAAATAAGCCGAAATTCGATCTGCTAAACAATTCTTAAATAATGTCTAACGATACTCAGTGGATGTTGGACGGATACATCCCATTACTAATCACCCTGGTTCTAATGGTTCTCGGGATGATCGGACTGTTTATGCTTCTTCCCACACTTGGGGAAAGCCGGTACAGGCCAAATAAGAAGTTTAGCATGAAACCGGATGATATTGTTCAGAATCTGGTTCTTGAACGTTCACCTCCCGCCAAGGATGGGTCATACCTTGAGCCGTATGAAACTGGCGAGGTTGCCCGGGGGGAAATAGGCAAATTTGTTACAGTCCAGTATTATGTCATAATACTCCTTTTCATACTTTTTGATGTGGATATGGTCCTTCTTTTCCCGTGGGCATTTGATTTCAAAGCACTTGGGATATTCCCGTTCCTTGAGACAATCCTGTTCCTGGCCATGCCACTGTTTGTGGTCTATTATGCTTTCAGGGAAGGATATATGAGGTGGCAGAAGTGAAGAGTGGAGAAGGCGGTGCACTTACAACAACAGTTGAACAGGCCATGGAATGGGCCAGAAGCAACTCGCTCTGGCCGTTGACTTTTGGGCTGGCATGCTGTGCCATAGAGATGATGGCAATACAGGCTTCCAACTTAGATATTTCAAGGTTTGGGAGTGAAATTTTCAGAAACTCACCCCGGCAGTCTGATCTGATGATAGTGTCAGGCACTGTTACGAAAAAGATGGCCCCAAGGCTAAGGAGAATCTATGATGAAATGCCTTACCCAAAGTACGTCATAGCAATGGGCGTCTGTGTCATCCAGGGCGGGCCATATCATCTTGGATATTCCGTGGTTCTGGGTGTTGACAGGGTAGTTCCTGTTGATGTATACGTTCCGGGATGCCCTCCAACTCCTGAGGCGCTGACCTACGGCATAATGCTGCTTCAGAAGAAGATACGGAACGAAGCGGAGAGGTGATGATTTATGGTTGAAATTATCGAGGAGACCAGGGGAAAGGATGGAAGGAGAAACCTCAAGGTCGCCAAGGAAAATCTTGTTGAACTGATAAAGGACCTGAAGAGCAAGGGCTACGACCATCTTTCCCTGATTACCGGCATTGACCGCAAGGACAGGCTTGAAGTCGTTTATCACCTGCACAATATGAAGGAAAATGAGTACATAGTTGTTAGAACTGAGACTACGGATGAAAGAATGCCCAGCATTTCATCCCTGTATGCCTCGGCCAACTGGGAGGAACGTGAACAGTACGATATGCTGGGCATAGTCTTCGAAGGCCATCCAAACCTTAAGCGCCTGTTCCTGCCAGAATCATGGGTTGGTCACCCACTCAGGAAGAACTATGACCTGTCCAAGGTACAGTACATAAACATGGACGAGGATGGCAATGATTACGCAACCTTTGATCCCGGAGATGGTTGGTAATGGTTGTTGAAGGGGAGAAGATAGATCAGTCCAAGGAGTGGGTTGAGCTCAATATAGGCCCGCAGCATCCCTCTACGCATGGTGTACTGAGGCTGAGAGTAAAGCTTGACGGAGAAACAGTCAAGGATGTTGAGCCAATTATAGGATATCTCCATAGAAATGCTGAAAAACTCTGTGAGATGGATTATTACTGTGATTCGCTCATTTACTTTGACAGGATGGACTATGTTGGCGCAATGAACATGGAGCTTGGTTATCTGGAAGCTGCTGAGAAAGTTCTTGGAATTCCGCCTCCCGAAAGGGCACAGTGGATAAGAGTCATAATGGCAGAGCTTAACAGGATCGCAGCACATCTGGTATGGGCAGGAGCTTTCGGGCTCGACCTCGGTATGCTGACCCCCTTCTTTTATTGCTTCATAGAGCGGGAAAAGGTCCTGAGAATTTTTACCGCGGCAAGTGGGTCAAGGCAGCAGACAAACTACATGAGCATTGGTGGAGTTTACCAGGATATAGATGACCAGATCATTTACGATATAGACCAGTTTACTGAAGAGTTCCCCAAGAAGCTCGAGGAGATTTTCAACACATTCGTGAAGAATGACATATTCATATCGAGAAACAAGGGAGTGGGCATTCTTGAGCCTGAGGTTGCAATAGAATACGGGGTAACCGGCCCTATGCTCAGGGCATCCGGCGTGGAATATGACGTAAGGAAAGCTGAGCCATACCTGGTTTACGATAAGCTGAATTTTGACATACCGGTATCATACAAGAAAGACAATCTTGCCAGATTCCTGGTAAGGTTTGAGGAGATGCGCCAGTCCATAAGAATAATCAAACAAGCCATCAAGAAGATACCCGATGGCCCATATTTCAACCCCAAAGCAAAGAAATCCCTGATGATAAGGCTGAGGGGAGAAGGGGAGGCCTATGCAAGAACAGAGTCCTCCAAGGGTGAATTTGGCGTCTACATTGTAGCAGATGGGAGTGTCAAGCCCTACCGGGTCCATGTGAGGAGCCCTGCCATGAGGAACCTCAATGTTCTCCCATATCTGGCCAAGGATGTCATGATTGCGGACCTTTTCTCAATCTCAGGCACCACTGACCTCGTGTTCGGCGAGGTGGACAGATGAGTGTCCTGGAAAGATTAGCGGCATTTTTCGCGATACTGGGGCA
>JAKAQT010000110.1 GCA_021819605.1 Thermoplasmata archaeon | reverse complement strand
TCCATGTCAATGCCAAGGACGCGGCTCCTGCTTTTCTCAGAATAATTAATCACTTCAATGTATATGGGTGGAGGCGTCATCACTTCACCATATTTTCTGAGCCTGATTCCGTAAATTATCTCATAGTCAGACAGATTCATCTCAAATGGGTCCTTGAGAAATTCTCTCAGGCCATTCACTTCCGACGGAGCTATGGTAACAAGTATAATTTCAGGGTTCATTGTGTTCAGCACTGATTTTAAATCATCACCATGCGATATGAGCCCTTTCACCCCGGAATAGACCCTGATATTCCGGTTGTTTTCCGGATTCCTGAATTCCCTGTACATCAGGAGGTTTTCCTTTTCTCAATAATTTTCTGCAGCTGTTCCTTCTCAGAAATACCCCTGAGCTCACTGACGCTTATGACCGGGCATCCGGCTATGTTCTCACGTTCAGTATTCATCCTGCTTATCAGGAAAGCATCATTCTCGAATATAGCACTGACGTTTCTAAGTGCCTCGATACGTTCCCTCTTGCCATTAAGGGTTTCAAGTAGACCCACAAGAAGAAACTCCCTCATGGATTCTCTTGTGATTGCATCAAATGGTGCTCTCCTCATTGCATGGAAGTCAAAGCCATTTCCTATCATTATCTCCAGAACTTCCCGAAGGAACTCGTTTGTTATTTCGCCATCTTCAGAGGGCATCTGCAGAGAATCTGATATTTCCATGAGGTTTATGGACTTCCTGAAGTCTTCCCTGAGTATCTCTACAAGCTTCAGGAAAACATCTACTGTTACTGCACTTCCACTTTCATAAAGCGATATGGACCTCCTTGAAACCCCGATTTTGTTTGAAAGATAACCAATTGAGAAACCCAGTTCCTCACGCCTTCTGTGCAGCAGTTCACCATCTATGGACACATAGAAGCCACCGGGGCCTGAAGATATGCAAGGTTGATCTCCATCCACATAGTCGCTGAAACTCTCGGCAGATAATATGGGAATGCTGTGGCGGTAGTATATGACCCCCCTCTCAAGGGCACCTGATCCCGCCTTCTCCCCTATTACCAGGGGTGTGCCGTCAGTCAGTTTCGATATTCGTATCATTTCAAGGGCATTCGGGCTCTTGAATGTGTCAATGTTCTGCAGGATCTTAATGATAAGCCTGAGTCTGTCTCTCTTAGCAATGAGATCGAAACTCAGGAGATTGCCCAGATTTGGATCGGAGACGTTGAATCCCTCCCTCAGCAAAATCTGGAAAACTTTTCTCAAGACTGCTGCCCTGCGATCATCCACGAGAACAATTATTAAAAATCGTATATAAACATTGCGAATAGTGGTTAAGAGATTTCAGTCCAGGGCAATCTCCAGGAGAGAGATCACTCCTCAGTTTCATCAACAAACAGACTGGTGGAAAGCTTGGTTGTACAGACTTTGACTTCGCACTTGCTGCAGATGGGCTCAAGATCAAGATCTTCTGATGTTTCAACTGTGACCTTCCTGACACCGTCTATCTCAGAAAGGGCAGCAAAGGTTCTGGGGGGAACTGTGTGATAGATGATTGCCCTTATGTATACATCCTCCTTCTCAAAATTTCTGCCCTCAATCTCTTTCAGGTAGCAGCCATACTTTTTAACCGTGGAAAGAAATTCTGGCAAAACAGCTCCAAAATAGCCTGGTGCTATTCTCAGAATGACGGTCTGGTGTCCCATAAGCGGCGCAATGCTTCCCATGTCAGGTATGGGCCTTAATCTGCCCATAAGCTCCTTGATCTCCGGTTTGGATTCAATGATCTTTATGGTGTCGTATACGGTGCGGCGGTTTACTCCAAGAGTTTTGGCAACTTCACTTATTGAAACCTCTATCCCGTCAACGTAAAATTTACCGTCCCTGATGGAAATACCACGGTTAAAGACGCCTTCCACAACTTTCCTCTTGATGGGGTGATCTTTGAAATATTCCTCAAGGATTAACAGCATGATTGCTATCATTCCATCCCTATATAAAAAGTATGTAGCTAATATGGATGGTCTTCTAGATATTTAATATCATAAGTGTTGATCGCCAAAGGCCCACCATATCCAGATTTCAATTCTGGCTTGTGCTTACCCTGTCAAAAATTTTCCTCTCAGTGTTTCAGATCCTGCAGGTGCTTGCTCGCTTTCAGCAATCTCGTAATATTCATACGGGGCATCGGATAGTTTCGCCGGCACAGTGTATATGAGCCCTCGCCTGAAGAAGGTAACGGTAACGTTCTGTCCGGGATGGAATGAGGCAAGATTGTCCCCCTTAAGGCGCTTTACCTCCTCCTTCAATTCCTTCAGGAAGACATCTGTGAACCTGAAGTTATCCACAGCCAGGATTTCATCTTTCGGATTGATCCCAGCCTCATATGCAGGACTTCCTTCCACAACGGAATCAACTACGTACCTTCCTCCATTTGTTCTGACTATAAGCCCGAGGTAAGCCTTGGTTGGCGGTTCAACACCATCTACCTTCCGGTAGCCCTTCCTGAGAGAATAGCCAAGGTGCTTCAGGTAGTCCTGGAAGTCAAGTTTTCCAGGCTCCCGCACATACCTGGCAAAGAATTCCGAGAAATCCCTGCCGCTAACATCCTTGAGCGTTGCGATTATGTCCTTTTCAGTATATCCCTTTCCGTCCTTGTTGTATTTTTCCATAAGGTACCGGTACATGTCATCAAGAGACTTTGCACCGTGAGTTGCATCAATGATCATGGAATCAAGTACAAAGCCAAGAAGCTCTCCCTTCAGGTAATATGAAATATAGCTGTTTATATTATTTGGAGTCGGCCGGTAAAGCTTGATCCAGGCATCAAACGAGGATTCAGATGCTGATGTGTTTCTTGATCCAGGAAGAAAATCATGATACCTCATATTTTCCGCCAGATACCTGAAGTATTCCTTCTGGTCAACAAGCCCAGCCCGCATCAGGACATGATATCCATAGAAGTTGGTGAAGCCCTCGGCTATCCACAGCATTGTTGTATAGTTCTCTTCCTTGTAGTTGAAAGGCCCCAGCTCAATGGGCCTTATCCTCTTTACGTTCCACAGATGGAAAAACTCGTGGGATGTGACAGAAAGAAAATGCTTGTACTTGTCGAAGGGAGAAAACGTGAACCGGTCTATGTCTATGGTGGTTGAATTCAGATGCTCCAGTCCGCCGGACTGGTCTTCTTCTGAAACAAGGTGATAGATGAAAACATATCTCTTGTATGGAAGGTGCCCGAAGATTTTTGCATACTGCTCCACTATCTTCCTGACATCTGAAGACAATTTCTCCTCATCCTCATTTCCCCGGCCATAGAGGACGATTTCGTGTTCTTTGCCATCCACGGTGAAGAAGCGGCTCCGGTGTTCTCCTATCTCTATGGGGCAGTCGGCCAGTATGTCGTAAGTAACTGCACGGTATCTGTTATCGGACAGTTTCTCCAGTCCGGTAGAGACTTTCCAGTTTCCAAATGGCTTTATTACCAGTTCAAGCGACTGGTCCTTGTAGCCCTCCACATAAAGAAAGACGCTTGTTCCATTCAGAAAAGCATGAGTAGAATCTACATGGCTGGTATGAACGCTCAACTCATTTGCATAAACTTCGTAGGTTATCTTTATGGAATGGATATCCTTGGTGTTAACTTTCCACGTGGATTTATCTTTCTTCTGCACATCCAGCTGATCTGATCCAGAATATGCCCGAAGATTGCGAACAAATCTGGCGAAATCGTAGATCTCATAGGACCCAGGAGCCCAGGCTGGCATTGTCAGGAGCATGTTCTCCTCGCTGAAGTCATCAATGTTCATGGTTACGCCGTAAAAATGAGTCTGGGGTTTATCCATTTCCAACAGATACTGAAGCTTCATTTGTGTGACCAGAGTTTGCAAGAGCAAACTTTAGTTAAATCTTTGTACATCAAATATAATGAGACGGTTTGGAGTGAACTGTTGCCTCCGATCTAGTAAACAGAAAAAGAATAATGGTGTGATTTTTCAGTATAATGCTGCCATCAAAGAAATCTCAATAATGCGAATATTATGAACACCACTGTCAGATATGGGCTGGAATACTTGAATAGTGAGAATGAACTTTTCCTGTCAGGTTTTCTCAGGAATCGGACAATGTAGATCAGCACTGGGACTGCCGGAATGCCAATCAGGATTATGTAAAGTAATTTCGCTCCTCCAAACAAGACAGGGATAAAGGAAAACAATACGAGCAGGAGTGCCGAGAACGAAATGCAGTCAGCAGAAACACGGTCTGAGTAAACAACAGGAAGCATTGGCACACCGGCACGGGCGTAATCGTCACGGTACATGTATGCAAGACTCCAGATATGGATTGGTATCCACACAATTACCAGTGAGAAGAGGAACCAGGGAATGAACGAAGAAACTGTGGAGATCATGTACCAGCCTACCAGTACAGGTATGCCTCCTGAGAATCCTCCTAATATTACGCTCCATGGGGTCTTCCGTTTGAGAAAATAACTGTAAACGAGCACATTATCGGCCACCCCGGCAGCAATGAATCCAGCTGCAATGAATCTGTTCATGGCCAGAGGTACGGCAATTGAAATTGCTATGAGCACCGAGCCATTAACCAGTGCTGATGTGGGTGTCACAGCACCTGTTACCATTGGCCTGCGGTTTGTTCTCAGCATTCTT
>JAKAQT010000009.1 GCA_021819605.1 Thermoplasmata archaeon | reverse complement strand
AGCGAGGTACCGAAAAAGGCGAAAGACTTTGTGTCGGATCTGAAAATTGATCTCGACATATTACGTAAAAAAGCTTGAGTTAAGGCTTAATTTAATTTCAAGAAAATTATTGAAGAAAGTAAAATGGCTGAAAGTCAGATCAAAATCACACAAAATGAGTTCGGAATGGACATAATATCAGAGATACCAATAGATATAGTTTTTTTGCTTTTATTATTTTATGTGTAATCCTAGCAACTCGCATTTTTCAAGATAAAACTTATAGGGAAATTAATTTGTTGTTCCAACACTTTATTTTAATTTCCAGAATTAGTTTCATTATACAAGCGCCATTAACTCGCACCTGGACCCTATCTTAAACCAGACTTATTTCTCTGTTTTTCTCATTAGTAAAGAAATGAAATCATATATACAGCGATTGCCAAGCAAAGATTATACATTTCAAATGATAGGCTTAAAGGAAATAGAATTCCGGAAGAAATACGCGCTCTTCAAATGCTCAGAGTATCTACAAGTGTTATCATAAGCAAGAATTTCGTCCAGATTATGTTTTTCACGAAATTTTAGCGATATTATTAGTTAGAGGAGAAATAATATAGTGCAAAACCATTTACACGTAATGTTGGATAGATTTGACCTAAGAATACTGAGTCTTCTAAAGGACAATTCGGAAATTTCTCTGTCAGAGATAGGTAAAAAAGTTGGAATTTTCTCACCTTCAGCCATAAGCAAGAGAATACACGAGCTGAAAAGCCAAGGCTACATCAAAAAAAATGTTGCATTGCTGGATTATGAGAAACTGGGTTACGACTTTCTTACGCTAACATTTATTAAAACAAGATACGAAAAAAATTATGCACAGATCATAGGAGAAAAGTTGCAAAAGCTTCCCAACGTAGTAGCTATATATTTCATCTTAGGCGATATAGATTTTATAATGCTTACGATCAACAGAAACAGGAAGCAATATCTGACGACCATGGAAACCCTCACTGCTATGGAAGAAATAGAGAGAAGCGACTCCCGCGTTGTTGCATACACAGTGAAAGACATAGGTTTTGATGGCATTAATTTGCTAGAAGGCATAAACCCTATAGCAGATAACCCATGAATAGGGTCAGTGATCTATCCACACGGTTTTTATGTTAGAGAATTCCCTTAACCCAAACTTAGAGAGTTCCCTGCCAATACCACTCTGTTTGATGCCTCCAAAAGGTACCCTTGGGTCAGAAGCAACAACTTTGTTGACAAAAACCATGCCTGCATCTATATTGGGTGCCATTTCTTCGGCCTCTTCAGGCGATCCCCAAATTGATGACCCAAGTCCATAAGGAGCATTGTTAGCCAATCTCACTGCTTCATTATTACTCTTAAACTTCGTTAATATTGCTACTGGTCCAAATACCTCCTCGTCAAACTCCCCTTTAATTTGCGCTATTGTGGGTGGTATTATTCCTCCTTCTACCTTGCCAAATTCCGTCACTTTGCCAAGTCCAGATAGAGTCCTGATCTGGTTTGATACAGTCAATGTTTGCTCCTTTGATGAGAGCGGTCCCAAGAAAGTATCCCTTTCAAGTGGGTCACCTATTTTTATCGATGAGAAATTATCTGATATTCGTCGCACGAATTCATCAAACACTTCTTCGTGCACAATAAATCTTTTAGAGGCTATACAACTCTGCCCGTTATTCTGCATTCTGGCAAATACAGCTTTTTCTGAAGCTTCATCCAAGTTTGCACTTTTTAGGACTATAAAAGGATCAGATCCTCCAAGTTCAAGAACAACTTTTTTCAAATGCTTGCCCGCTTCTTGGGCAACAGATTTACCCGCAGCTGTGGACCCGGTGAGAGATATCCCATCAACCTTCTGTATTAATGATGCTACTTTGGAGCCAGATATCACAATAGATTTGAACGTGCTACTATCAAATATTTTCTCAATCATTAAACTGGTACCCGTAACAATTGACGCATGTTTCAGGACAACAGTATTCCCGACCAGCATTGCTGGAACAGCCGCCCGCATGACCTGCCAGAGTGGAAAATTCCAAGGCATTATCAACAGGATAGTACCAATGGGATCAAATCGTACATAAGTCTTCTTTCCATCCGTTTTAACAATCTCAGGCTCCAAATACTGGACATAATTTTGAACTGAATAGTCAATTAGGTTGATGCATTTATCTATCTCAGAAAGGCTTTGTGATATGGGTTTTCCCATTTCACTTGACATCAATCTTGCGAGATCTTCTTTACTTTTTACAAGGTTAGGTCTAAGTATAAATTTTAGATAATTTATCCTCTCATCAATGCTCTTCTTCCACTCTTTTTGCTCATTTTTGACACTTTTGAGAATCTGATCAATCCGTGCCCCATCATATTCAGTATAATCGGCCAGTTTTTCTCCGTTGTAAGGATTAATTGTGCTCAGTTTCATAATCAAGTTACATCTACTTGGCTATTTAATTTACCCAAATCCCTAATAGAATAGAACTATTAAGAATTAATTCAATTTTGACGATTAAAAAGTAGAAAATTTTTCCTGGAACAACGTCTGTAAACCAAAAAAATTCACAGAGTATACCTTATGACTCACTTTTGCGAATTTCATGACAAGTTCAGGTGCAATTAGCAGTGACATTGTTTAATATTGTATACCAGTTAGTCTGTTTGAACACACACTTTCGTTGGTTATTACAACCATTGCTTATTCCCCGAAGACTTTCATGATTTGAAGAAGCTAGCAGTCATGATTAATATTGATGTCGGGTCCACATATGCTCGCCATGAAATTATAATGAAATCGAAATTTGATAGGTCTTATTTTATTGTAATTTCATGATACGTATATCTGGACGTTGTTTTACTTGCAATTAAGAAAATGCTTGAACATTTATATTTGCATTCAGATGACTTGTAAAAAGTTAAAATCTTACTCTCGATGCTCTAGAAAAATATACAATTAACAGTGAGACCAATGTCGTCCTTATTTATTGCAAGTACTTCTTCTGGATTCAGCGGTCAAAAACTTCTAGTGACTATAAAGTAATGAAGTCAGGAGGTTTCAGATTTAAGGCCCTTTTAATGCGGGATGCACTCACATGCAGCGTGACAAAAATGAAGGCGCATTAATGAATTATATAGTTTATAGAACTATGGATCATTCTGATAAATATTGATTTCACTCGAAATATTATCCAAAATTCCATTCGGATCATTTCTCCGGGTGAATAGTATTATAGAATCGCTCAATACCGGTTAAGGTGGTTACTTGGAACAACGATTGAGGTTAGGGACCTCGAATTCACTTATGATAACGGGTTTAAGGTTTTCACGGACATCAACCTTGTCGCTGAATCCGGTAAGTTTGTAGCCCTTGTTGGCCCATCCGGGGTTGGAAAATCCACACTTCTCAGGCTTATCGGCGGTTTCCTGAAGCCAAGTTCAGGAGAAGTCAGGCTGCAGGGGAAAAGGATATTGCGGCCAACTCCTCAGGCAGTTCTGGTCCATCAATCAATCGTCACATTTCCCTGGATGACAGCTATTGAGAACGTTATGCTTGCACTGAAGCCAAGGAGGCTCCCGAAAGACGAGGCAAGGGATATGGCTCTTGTGGCCCTTGAAACTGTGGGCCTGCAAGGTTTCGAAGATCTTTACCCCAAGGAAATGAGCGGGGGCATGCGCCAGAGAGTTGCAGTGGCCAGGGCCCTTGTTGCAGATCCTCAGGTCCTGCTCATGGATGAGCCGTTTGCCCACCTTGATGAACTTACGGCAGAGGGCCTCAGGCAGGATATTTACAATATCCTATTCAACGAAAACACTCCTCTCAAGAGTGTGGTGATGGTTTCGCACAATCTCACCGAAGTCATGGAACTTGCGGACGTGATTTATGTCATCAACGGATCACCCGCAACTGTAGTGGCCAGGGTGGATGTGACGCTTGCAAGGCCACGCAATCCGCGAGATCCTGAATTTGACAAATACCTGGACAGGTTGTACAATTACCTTACACCCAGGGGGAGGAACAAATGATTCCACTGCTGCTCATGTTTCTCGCCGTGCTTGCCACTGCAGGAAGAGTGCTTGGGCTCATGCTGGCCTCAGTCGTTGTGGGCTGGTTTCTTGCATATCAAGCAGTCAAGAGCAAGGCATTCGAGAATGTATTTATTGCAGCAATTGAAGTCTTTGAATCTGTGCCTGTAATTTCATTCTTTCCAATAGTGCTGGCACTGTTTGTGCTTGGAGTCGGCGGCCCCCTTGGAGTTGAGCTTGCAGCCGATTTCCTTGTATTCACTGCCGTGGTATGGAATATATGGATGGGTGAATATCAGGCTTTCAAGACAGTTCCCAGGGAAATGCTTGAAGTTTCCCAGAACTTCAGGTTCGGTCTTCTTGACAGGTTAAGATATATATACATTCCATTTTCCGTTCCGAGGATATCGGCAAATCTTTTTCCAAGCGTTTCTGACGGGTTCTTTTACATCACGGTAAGCGAAGTATTTGCCGTAGGAATTCATACATACAGGACATTTGGGGTTGGGACACTTCTTGACAGCTACATCGCCAGGGACCTATGGACATACGTGGTGGAGACATTCATAGTTCTTGGCATAGTGATCGCTATTGTTATCATTGGACTGCGCGAATTCAGTAAAAGAGCAGTAGCTAAATACACACTTGATACGGATATGCCCATAGTCAGGCGGGGACGGCTGAATGTTCGCGAATCCATAAGGTACACAGCCATGGCCTCCGTGAATCCTCTCAACAGGCTGGCAAAATATAACATGGATCGCAGGAGGAGAAGGGGCACGGAACAGGATAAATATTACGAGGCGCCTCGCCAGAAGAACTACAGCTACGCATGGGCAGGAACTGGCGTTGTGATCCTGGCCCTTCTGCTGTACGGTGCCTATCACATCATTGCATCCGTATCGGCGGCAGAATGGGGGATACTATTCAGGATGACGCCAACTCTTCTCCTTGACCTTCTTTACGACTATGCCCGTGTTGCAATAATAACTTTGGTTGCTTTCATGTTCTCAATATTCGTTGGATACTATTTCGCAATGAACGCAAGGGCAGAATCAGTAGGGGTTCCTGTAATTCAGGGATTCAGCGCATACCCGGTTCCCACCTATTTTCCATTCGTATTCCTTGCGGCTGTACCCTTCCTGAACAGTATATTCGGGCCGTACACAAGCGAAGTCTTTGTTTTATTCCTGGGTTTCATAAGCACATTCTACTATGTATTCTACAGTTTCTGGATGGGCGTCAAGGCAATGCCTTCTGAGTATCTGGAAATCATGGATAACCTTAACCTGGGTTTCTTCCAGAAAATGCGCATGATTATCATGCCATCCACATTCCCGTACCTTATTAGCGGCATATCATCAACCATCAACAGCGCATGGGGTGGGCTGATGATAGGTGAGTTCTGGCCTGACATAGCCGGAGGCAAAAGCCTTGAGGTGACTCATGGCCTGATGAAGACAATCGATGTTGCAACAAACAACGGAAATCTTGCCGTAGCAGCGTGGGCTTCCCTCATATTTGGTATCGTTGTGGCTGTTTACTCTCTGGTTTTCACGAGAAGGATGATGGACCTGGCAAGGAAGAAGTATGTTGCGGAGGAGGGAATTTACTCTGCCTGATTTGATCTCGCATCAGGCCGTGCGTTTCATTGTCCGGTCTGGGCAACAAAATCCTCATCGTCCTTTCTTATGAGTCCAGAATAGAGTCCCCACTCTATGAGTATTATTTCCAGGTCTCTCTTTCCCGATGGGTTGTTATAGGTCTGTATGCCCTCCTTCTTCAGCTCATCATAGAGATCTTCGATCTCGAATTTGCCCAGTTTCAGGGCAGTCTTGAAGGGCTCAACACTCGCTATGGACTGCCTGAGTACCTCCTTTCTTTTCTTGAGGCTCGAAGCTATGTATTCTCTGCCCTTCTGGGTTACAGATATGTCTCCCTCCGTTGCCTCAACGAAGCCCAGCGTGGAGGCAGTGTACACTATGGGCATTAGATCATCCAGGTCAACCTCCATTTCCTTTTCCAGTTCAAAAAGGTCTGTCTTTTCCTTGAAAATGAAGCTCAGCACATAGAGTATCCCTACTAAGTCGGCAATTCTTGCATCTGGTTCTATGCTCTCCATTGTTGTTATAACGAATGGTGATGTATTTAATTACTTTTTGTGGACGCAACATCTGTTGGAAAAAGCATAATTTGTAAAGTTTGTAAACAGTTCACTATTTATTTCAGATTGAATTTACCGTTGAAAGGCAAAGTAACAATGAGGGACAGAAAGGATCTGATACTGGTCAGTGTCTTGGTGGGAACACTGATGTCGGCAATCGATACCACAATCGTGATACTTGCGCTTCCAACCATTACAGTTGATCTGCATGCATCCCTTGTTTCCACAATCTGGGTTATACTGATTTATCTGCTACTTCTTGCTGCTTTCACAACACAGCTTGGGAGACTTGGCGATATATTTGGCCGGGGCAGGATGTTCAACTCCGGTTTTCTTGTTTTCATAGTTGGTTCAGCAGCATCGGGGGCTTCCCCAACAATTGATATACTTATCATTTCCAGGGGCATACAGGCATTTGGAGCTGCACTGATGCAGGCCAACAGCAGTGCCATAGTTGCTGACAACTTCCCGCCAAGCGAAAGGGGGCGGGCATTCGGCATAACCACCATGGGATGGAATATAGGCGGAACACTGGGCATAGTTCTGGGCGGTATTATCACGACCTTTATCGGATGGAGATACATATTCTACATTAACGTTCCAATAGGTCTCATCGGCTTTGTGCTGGCAGTCCGCTACGTTAGGGACAATAACAGGGCGCCATCAAAGATCGACGTTCCCGGCATGGTCCTTCTGCTTTCCATTCTCTCCCTGGTATCGTACGGTGCAACAGACATTGCGGGCCACGGTGTGGATTCATTCAATACCGCACTGGTTGTGGCCGGGCTCGCGCTGATTGCACCATTCATATATGTGGAAAGGATAGTCAAGTTCCCGGTTATAGAAATCAGGGCATTCCGGGAGCCAAGGCTCACGTTTTCCCTATTTGCTGCCCTTCTTCAGGCCCTTGGTTATTTATCGGTTATCTTCATACTCATAATGTATCTTCAGGGTATCAGGGGTTTCACTCCGCTGACGGCGTCGCTGCTACTTGTCCCCGGATATGTGGTTGCAAGCCTCCTTGCCCCAAGGATGGGCAGGCTTTCCGATCACATTGGCGCAGGTCTTGTGGCGGGTATCGGGATCTTCCTCATGGCGGCAGGAGTTCTCATCTATTTCACACTCAAGGTTAACAGCAGCCTGTATCTTGTTGTACTGGCATCTATAGTTTCAGGCATCGGAGGTGCACTTTTCTGGCCATCAAACAACAGTGCAGTCATGTCAAGTGCTCCACGCCGCCTGTACGGATCGGTTTCAGGCCTCCTTAGGACACTTTCCAGCATAGGAACACTGATGAGCTACGTCATAACAATATCGGTGGCATCCCTGGCGATTCCAAGGTATGTTGCATTCGAGGTATTTCTTGGTACAAACAGGCAGCTTACCGGGGGAGTTTCCTCAAAATTCCTTGGTGGACTGCACGCCGCACTCCTGATCAGCCTTGTGTTACTGATATTTGCTGGGATTCTCTCAATCCTGAAGTCCGGTAAAAAGAAAGGCGAGGCGTTCGATCCGGAAAAAGGGGAATTCAAGAAAAAAATTGATGCATCCCCGCAGGGCGAGGATTAAAAACTGCCTGGTTTGATTTTCAGAGAAGCTTCTGCGCTTCGAAGATCTCATACTTTGTTGGCGGGTTCACCTGCGCAACGAGGCCCTTCAGATCATTCAGGCCCGGGGCTTCCCAGTTGCATATGGCCATTCTCTCTGAACCTATCACATTTATTGATTTGAGGGAGAATCCCTGCGGCAATTTTCCATTCTTTGCCATGTCAACTATGCTTCCAACTACCTTGAAGGCTGCTTCCTGATTCTTTTCTTTCCATCTGTGTTCAACAATAAGATTAACCATCTTTTGTCACCAACTTAAGATGGTAGGGCAAAATATATATTTATAACCGGTCTGGACCGGTCATGGAAGAAATTGATCTCAAGCTGGTGAATGATCTGCCTTTCTGCAGGGTCTCAAAAAGATTTCCTGATGCCACCATGCTCCGCTGGTGCAATTCAGCCGTGGATTATCTGGAATTTTACGCAGGCAATTCCACGCTTGACAGAATTGCCGAAGCGCTGCCTGAGCTTGTTTCTTCACTGAAGAGCAGGATAATATTCCAGTCAAGGAAGGAAAACAGGATTTCTGTCATGGTTGCGTGCAGGTGCACCCGCCAGAATTCCACCATAAGGATGGCTGAGTTTGACAGCTGCCTTTGGAAGGCGCCGGTGCAGTATGAGAACGGAGAGGAAAACCTTTCTGTTGTATCGCTTGAGGCCGAGAACTTCAAGCAGCTTTTTGATGATCTCAATGCAGTGAGTACTGTGGACATTGAAAGAAAACAGCAGATTGATCCGGAATCACTCAGGGACATATACACAATATCGATGTCACAGCTCTTTAACCCGCTGACAGGAAAGCAGATGGAATATCTCCTGAATGCCATATCTGCAGGATATTTCGCGATTCCCAGAAAAATTGACCTTGAGGAACTGGCCCCGCACTTGGGCATATCCAAGTCCACCCTGCAGGAACATGTAAGCAAGGCAACAACAAAAGTGATGTCATTTCTTGAGCCATATCTGAGGCTATACCTGGGGATGTCCACCGGAAAGGATCAATGAGAATCCAGATCAACAGGCCATGGCTAAATTTTCTTCTGGAACACTGAAGCGTAATCAAAATCCCTGTCAAGCAGGCCTTCAAGATAGTGCGGAATACGGCCATGAATTTCCATGCATGTGAATCCTTCTCCGGAAAGCCTTATCTCCTCATCCGGGACAATTATCTGGTAGTCATTTCCGCTGACGGTTACGGCAATTCCGCTTCCCCCGTATCTTATGTATCTTGCTGGAACTGAATTCATGTAACTGTAACTGATGAAAACCCAGCCCAGGTTAATGTATTGGACTTCCTCTCCCCATGAAATCATTCCATCCTTCATAGTTTCGCCCGCAGGTATACCACCGAAAAATGCAAATCTGGAAACAGCGGAGAACCCAAGCTTCAGGGCAAGCCCGGATGATTTCACATTGCCATCGTGGATCAGCATCCTTACATATTTTTTCCCGGTGCTCCCGGCGGATTTGACTGCTGCACTGGTGAGCTCGCTTCCGATTGACAGTCTACGGAAGTCAGGGTCCACCCTGAGTCCGCTGAGCCATGCAGAATTGTCCGGCAGGCACTCCAGCTTCAGGAAGCCCCTGATGTCAGTTTCATCCTTCCAGACCATGACCTGCCCGCTTTCCAGATATGATGGGCCAATGCTGTTGATGTAATCTTCGTACCCGGCCCTTCTGGATATTTCACTGATCTTTGGCCAGTCTTTAGCAGTTGCAAGTTCTATCATCTGCATTTAACAATGTATATGAGGGTGAAATATATACAAATTTGTGAATATGCTGGGACTCTGCCATATATGCGGGAAACCTGCCTCATTTATGTGCAGGATCTGCCATGAGCCGGTTTGTGCTGATCACATCACGTCTTCTGGAATTTGCATTGCATGCCAGGAGAAGCATGGAGGATTGACATTTCCCCTCAAGTAGGCTGTTTCCAACCATATAAAATGTGGATCATGCAGCAATAATTAGATTTTCATTCTGTATGATCTCAGCCAGTCTATGTCACTCTGATAGATATCCCGTATGTCATCCAGCCCGAAATAGATCATTGCAAGCCTTTCAAGGCCCAGCCCCCAGGCAATGACAGGATGTTTCAGGCCAAGGGGTTCGGTGACTTCAGGCCTGAACACTCCTGACCCCCCAAGCTCCATCTCCTTTCCATTGATGGTCACGATTACATCCATGCTTGGCTCTGTATATGGGTAATAAGAGGGAACAAACCTTAGCTGGGTGAAACCGAGTCTCCTGTAGAATTCCCTCATCAGCCATTTAAGAGAGGCAAGGCTGGCATCCTTTCCATAGTACGCCCCCTCTATCTGGTGAAGCTCGGCCAGGTGTTTCCAGTCAACACTTTCGTGGCGGAACACTTTTTCAACCGAAAATACGGCCTGAGGTGCCTGCTTGTGTTCATAGAGGTAACGGATTGTGCTCACAGTTGTGTGGGTTCTGAGAAGAAGTTGAGCGGCCTTTTCGCTGGACCATCTGTAGCCCCACCCGGTGTATCCCCTTATACCTTTCTCGTGCACCTTCCTGAAGATTTCAAGAACCTCAGGATGTTCCATTTCAGGCGCATTGCTTGAATCTATGTAGAATGTGTCCTGCATATCCCTTGCAGGATGGTCCTGCGGTATGAACAGAGCATCCATATTCCAGGCGGCATGTTCGATGTAATGCCCTGACATCTCAGTGAATCCAAGCTCAAGAAATATGTCTCTTACCATCCTGCTGAGGTACGATATGGGATGAATGCCAGATCCAAGAATTCGCTCAACCCTTGAGTTCAGGTCATATTTCTGGAATGGGGTGGATTTCCATGATCCGGACTGTATTAAGTCCGGGGTAAGTGTGCCGATGCTCTCCTGGTTTCCGGAACTTGCCTCAAGAACCCTCATACCGGCTGGATTTATCCTGACAATTCGGATTGTCCTCTTCCTCTCCTTTATCACGTTCTCTCTTTTCCGGAAGTGCTCCAGCATCTCACTCTCGAGCGGCTCTTTTCCGGTTCTAATTTTCTCCAGAAATTTTCTCCGTCCCTCGAGATATGAAAAAATGGGCATTTCCGGTGCAGGGAGGATGCCGCCAGACGGTTTAATGCCAAGTTTAGCAAGCTGTGCAAGTGCAATTTTCCCTTCAGCTTGTCCGAGCGTTTCAAGGACATCCCTGACAGTGGCATTGCCGTTCCTGATGATCTGCAGAGCTTTTCCCTCAGGGAGCCCCTCGCGGAGAAATCTTTCCCCCTCATCCGTAAGGCTGTATTCTGTGTGGTCTTCCCTTGATACGTCAATGAGTTTCTTGGATTCCAGCCAGGAAATTGCGCTGGATATTTCTCTCTGCCCCAGGCCATCTATGGAAATTTCAGTTTCCAGTATTACTTTCTGCCGGGATAGGAAACTGAGCACCTTGACCTCATTGGGGCTCACATCGGGCGAAGACTGCTCTTTTCCGTATGAATCAGGATTATCTGCCATTGAAATTTCACCCATCGGGATATGCTGAAACTATGCCAGGCTTCAGCACCTTTTCTCAGGAACATGCGGAATATGCATAATTTGTTTTTCCTGCAATTAATGCGAGTGTTCTTCCATGTACATGAAAAGTGGTATGAGATCTTTCCTCACTTTCATGCCAAGGTCTGTAAGCGAATAGAGAATACGCCCCTCTGATTCATACCTTGTGATCAGGTCCAGGCCAGTGAGGTCTGCCAGGCGCCTTGATATCATTGTCGAGCTGGAGCCAGGGATCTCCCTGCGTATCTCGTTGAAATTCCTGCCGTAATCCACGTTCCCAAGGACACCCAGAATAAGCATGGTATACTTCTTCCCAAGAACAGAGAGCAAGGGAATAGATGGATCTATGCAGGTCTGTGTCCCGTCATGAAGTATCATGCAACTTTCAACCTTGACATTCTGCGCCATACTGTTTCTCCACATTCCATCAGGAATGCTTCAATTCCTTGTAATAAGTCCAGATTTAAATATCTGCGGTTTTCCTCTTGATGGAAATTGATCCCCAGCGGGGAAAACATAAATTAGTGATAAAGGACTTCAGGGCTACTATGACATCTGTATTAATGGAAACAACCATGGGAAATGTTAAGATAGAACTCTTTGACGATATGCCGGTTACTGCCGGAAATTTCAGGAAGCTCGCAGAGAAGGGCTTTTACAATGGCGTTATATTCCATCGTGTCATCCCCGGTTTCATGATTCAGGGTGGCGATCCCACAGGCACCGGAATGGGCGGCCCCGGATATGCAATAAAGGATGAGTTCAACAAAAAATACAGCAATACAAGGGGCACAATATCAATGGCAAATGCAGGTCCGAACACCGGCGGCAGCCAGTTCTTCATAAACGTTGTGGACAACCATTATCTGGATGGGAAGCACCCTGTTTTCGGAAGAGTTACAGAAGGCATGGATGTTGTGGATTCCATAAGCAATGTGAAGAGGGACAGGAATGATCGCCCCCTGACGCAGATCGCAATAAAGACCGTAAAGATCCTGTGAAAGGGATCCACACCTTAATTTTGTCCCGTTAATCCCATGAAATTAGGGCTGTAATGCAATTTATATAGAATTCCGGGTGAAATGGTAAAGGAGGATTTCGAATAAGTTCCTTAATCCCAATGAGTGTTGAAATATCACCATAAGCATAGCAATATTCTCTCATATTAAAACGATCAGGAGGAATCACATCAGAATAATATTAAAAGGGAAAAAAGAACGAAGACGTTGAATGAACACACGGGAACATTCTGAGAGCTAGTAAGCACTTCCTTTTCCGGCTGTCTGTGGAGCTGGCTGATAAATATAGATGAGTAACAGGACAGCAAACAACATGGAAAGGATGAAGCCAGCTGACATTAGATACGAGTTTATGTTGTTTTCACCGTCGAAAAGGAAGAATAACCCGTCTATGCCGGCAAGCAGAATGGATAGAAATAGGCCTATGGAACTGAGTAAAATCCTCAAACTACCGGCACCTATGGAAAGAAACAAAATGCCCAGAGATGCTAGTCCTATAAGTATTCCAAGGAACATATGTGCCATTACTATGGAAAAACCTCCATATGATCCATATCCCATCATGAAGAGGGGAGACTTAACTGGTATGGATATGAAAAGATTTATATACATACCAAGAAGAAACTGTAAAAACAGGAAAGCAAAGAGAATTAAGAGCATGGCGGACAATCCATTGTGCATCATTTTTCTCAGGGGCATAATAAGGATAGATCTGATTAGACATTATTAAATATTCGTATGAGATTTTTGGAAAAACCCAAAGGGGTTGTCCTCAGGAGCTCCCATCTGTAAAAAAAACTGAGAATCCGTTCAGGATTCCATCCATGTGCAAGCATGAATTGAATCATGGTGATTTTCCGCTATCACGGATGGCCTCAATAAATGACACAATGAAATTGGCGAGATCTGCACTTCCATTAATAATGCGGAACTCATGGATTTGGCTGCCCACCTCAACCCTGGCATAGACAGCAGATGACTCCCCGCCGGATTGCCTCGTTTGAAGATCTATATGGGCATCGAATTTTATTGCGGATGCCTCCTGGATGAATCCTTCCACAATGCAAACGCCGGAATTATTTTCAGAAAACTTCAGGAGTTCCTTGAGGTCCACAAATCCTCCAATGTTGATGAATGACCTGGATGGGGATCGGCCAATGGACATCACGGCACCCCTGGTGACGGCCCTGTATGTGTCCTTTCCCCGTGAATCAAATTCGGCATCATCATGTGGGATATCCTTGATGAATGAGGTGCGGATACCGCTGCGTGAAAGAGCCTCGATAATCTGTTCCGCAACCGATGTCTTTCCTGATCCACTTGGCCCGGAAATCATTATGAGGAACAAGATCAGCGACCCCTGGAATCCCATGTATGAATACGTGTTTCTGCATCATTCAGGATTTCTCTTGCATGTGTGCGCACGAGAAGAAGGTCAGCATATGTTATAACTGGAATCCCCTCAGTAACTTCAGGGTCTTCCTCAGTAAGGATCAGCTGATAGCCAGTGGTGCGGTTCTGGCCGTAAACCGGTATATTTTTTCTGATTGCCGAGACAACTCTCTTTTCCATTGCGCTCTTTCCCACTATATTTTCAAGGTATTTCAGTGGGGGACCAATGATGCTGCTGCATTTTTCCACATATCCCTCAAGGTCATCTGAATTGGAAAATGGAGGTGTGCCGCGAGCCCTTATGCATCTTCTTCCCAGTTCGTAAATCTTCACGCTTTCGACCAAATTTTCTGGCAGGTCTGCAACTGCTCCGGCTGTGTCCCCATGCAAGGCAACCTTGAGTACTATGGCATCCACATCTGTGTTCAGAATCATCTCCACTGCCTCATCTGGAGATGAATAGGCTAGCCCTGTCCTGGGGAATATTTCTCTAAGAATCCCGGCATTTCTCCTTTCAATTGTGCCAGATATCCTGGCAACAGGAAGCAAGCAGGCCTGGCTCCATGGGTGAAAGTCCGCAGGGTCTCCAGCCTCCATATACTTTGTTGTTCCTGGAATCGAAATATATCCGGATGTTCCGGTGAATCTGCTTATGGATCCCGAGAGCCCCTGTACAGGGTAGATTCTTGCCGGGTTTCCATGAAGTATCCTTGCTGGTATGAGATTCTGTTTTCCGATCTCAAGGTTAATCCGTCTGCCCAGAACTCCGTGTATGGTCATACTCTCATATGACAGTCCTGCCATTGTGGCAATACCGGGAATGAAAATGGTTCTGAGAATCATGGCAGCAGATACGGGAAATCCAGGCAGCCCAATGATTATTTTATCCCCTGACCTGGCAAAGACGGTTGGAAGTCCCGGCTTGGTCAGCACACCGTGGAAAATTATCCCGGGAGACAGTTTTTCAGCTGCAGCATACACCAGGTCGGATTCACCAGCAGAACTTCCTCCTGACAGTATAACAATGTCAGAATCCGCCAGGCCTGCGGATAAGGCATTCTCTATCTGGTCAATTCTGTCAGGGACAAGCCCATGGAATCGTGCCTCTACGAAATTCATGGTGGAGAGGTCCGACATAATCATGTGAGAGTTTGCCTCGTATATTTTACCGGTTGAGTAAGCCTCTCCGGCTCTGATGAGTTCATTTCCGGTGGATATTACAGCAATTCTCAGGCGCCTGTAAACATTCACACTGCTGATTCCCATTGACGCAAGGACGGCAATATCATGTGGCTGAATCCCGCGACCTTTCCACAGCACAATGGATCCCTCAGCCATATCGCTTCCGGCTTCTGCAATGTTCTCACCGCGGGTTGTGGCAATCTTAATGCTTACGTAACCGCCGGCCTCTGAAGTTGACTCAACAGGAACAACGGAATCCGCTCCAGGCGGAACGATGGAGCCTGTGGAAATCCTGATGCATGCCTTTTCTTCCTCCAGGGCCGGTGGTTCATTCCCTATGAATGATTCTCCTGATATTTTGAGGGTTGATGGATTGTCCGGGCTGCAGCCTGCAATATCCGCAGACCTCACCGCATAGCCGTCCATGGTGGCCCTGTTGAAAGGAGGCGTATTCATGGGAGAGAAAATATCCTCCGAGACTATCCTGCCGGCTGCTTCATCTATGGAAATGGCCTGAGTCTCCACGATGGGCTGCATATTCGCCTTAACCAGTTCCACTGCCTTCTGGAAAGTTACCAGATTCCTGTATACACTTCTCATTCTGTTCACCATAATCTGAATTCCACAATATCTCCTGAACGGTATCCTTCCACCCAGTCCGGTATGATAATTATACCGGATGAATTGAGGAGTGAGCTAAGGCGCATTCCTCTGCTGCCGGATGCAGGTACAACCATGGTTCGCCCGTTCATCTCCACCAGTGTTCCAGGAATCAGCCTCGTATAGCCTGACCCTGTGGTGATACCTGAAGAGATGGGAAGCCGTTCCCGAATCCTGTAGCCCGAAATCCCCATCATCGCCTGAAGCAGCATTTCAACCATCAGATCTGCCATGAGGATTGATGTGGATGGGAATCCGGAAAGTGAAAGAACGGGCTTTCCGTCAAGCGAATAGAGTGAAGTGGTCCTGCCAGGCTTGGTCCTCATTCCTCCAAAAACTTTCACAGATCCGGACATCTCCATGGCTTCCGGAACCTCGTCCTTTCTGCCCAGGCTGCTTCCGCCGGTAATTATTGCCAGGTCCCATCGGTCAGAACTTTCTCTTACTGCATGGGCAATCTCATCAGCATCATCATGTGCCTGTCCAAGCCAAAATGTATTGCTGAATTTCCATGGCAATAATGCCATTATGGAAGGCATTCCTGAATTCTCAATGTGGTCAGATGCATCCAGAAACAGCTCATCACCTGTGTTGAGTACAGCAACTCTCAGGGGTGGAAAGACCATCACTCTGCTGATGCCGCCATCCGTCAGTGCAGGCAGGTGCCAGGGCTTTATTATGTCGCCTGCGCTGACAAGCGTTGTCCCTGCACTGATATCTTCCCCTGCAAAGGCCACATTCTCCCCAGCTTTCACAGGAGAAGCTACCATAATAAAGCCACCTGAAACAGTGACGTTCTCCGCCATTACTACAGCATCCGATCCCTCCGGAAGAATCCCGCCGGTATAGATCTCAACACTTTCGCCTCCAGAAACAGCTGAATCAAATCCCTTTCCTGCTTCTGACTTTCCGACAATTCTGAATCGGGATGGATCGGCCGGGCTGCTCCCCTCAGTTTGGCTGGACCTTATGGCATATCCGTCAACGAGGCTCCTTGGATTCGGGGGAAAATTTCTAAGGGCAGTAATAGTATGGGCAGCGACCATTCCCGCGGATTTCGCTGTTTCCACTTCAACTGTTGGAAGCTTCTTCCAGCTGTACGCTTTCACTATGTGGGAAACTTCTTCCATTGAGATCAGGCTGTTGAACCGCCCCATCTTTTTTCTTACTGTGCCAGCCATCTATCTCCCCAGTTCGTGGTGAATATGATCTATCTGATCCAGTATGAGTTCGGAAACTGCCAGCATGGATCCGCCTGGCGATCCTGGCAGGCAGAATACTGGCTTTCGCCCCACTATGAAAGCAGTTGATCTGGACATTATTGCGGATGCCCCAATTCTCTGGAATGAGATCAGTGCGAAAACATGGCCAAATCCCGTCATCTCATAGTCTGCGATACCACGAACGGCTTCAATTGTAACATCCCTTGAAGTGATGCCGGTTCCGCCCGTGATGATTAATGCATCTGATGATTCAAGGCCGGATAGCACCGCTTTCTGTATATCCTCAACGTCGTCATCCACAATCTGGTACCCCGATACCCTGTGCCCCTTTTCCCTGATGGCATTTACAATGCCCCTCCCCGAATCATCGTTCTCCATTGTTCTGGTGCTGCTGCAGGTGATCACATGGAAAGACGCAATAAATCCGGAAATTCTATGGTCGTGCTGCACTTTTCTCCTTTTCCTCTACAATTATATCATGGATTCTTGTATAAGGATAGTTCCCGGTCTCATCCTTCTCCACATACTTAACCATGTCCCATACGGTGAGCAGAGCTGATGAAACGCAGCTGAGCGCGTCCATCTCCACACCGGTCTTCCAGTTGGCCAGTACAGAGCAGGTTACCCTGGCTCCATCTCCTTCAAGGTCCAGTGAAAAATCAACTGATTCCAGTGGAATCTGATGACAGTAAGGCATTCGCATCCAGGCCTCCTTCGCACCTGTAATGCCAGCGATCTTCGCAGCCTCCATGACGTCCCCCTTCTTGATCTTGCGGTTGCTGATGAGATCTATGGTTTCAGGCCTCAGCCGGATACGTCCAGAGGCCCTGGCAAATCTTCTTACGACTTCCTTCTCAGAAATGTTAATCATTGCAGTTACATGGCATAACAACATAAAATTTTGACCTATGCCGTAAAGCAACAACAGTGCACCAATGAAAGTGTAATACTAAAGAGATCATGCAGAATAGTGATTGGCATTGTTCCCGTGAAACTGTCCGAGAGGCTGCCGGGAAAGCACCTGCTGAAGATTGGCGAAATCACCATACTGGAATCTGTTATCCGGCGGATCAGAACAGTCATGGACGTTGAGGTATATTCAAAGATCAGTATTCCCGTCCCTTACCTGCAGGACAACTCCAGCAACATCATGGAGCTTGTTTCTGAACTCTCCGGGAAATACGATGCATTCTTTCTTGCAGGCGGAGATATGCCGTTCTTTACAGTCTCTGATGTAAAGACGATGCTTGATAGGTTCCATGGCAGAGCAATAGTGCCGCGCCATCAGGACGGCCAGATCGAACCGCTATTCGCGATTTACAGCGGAAGCCTGAAGCCGGAGAATAACCTTGTGGCCATGATTGCCAGAATGAACCCTGTTTACATTGAGACCTCAGAATTTTCCAGATATGCTTTCTTCAACATAAATACAGAAAGTGATTATCGGAACGCTCTTGAAATAGCGAGAAATATTGGCGAATCCCATAAGATGAAATAATAGACCAACCGGGTAGGAATATGATCTCTGGTTGTTTGACCTTCATGCCAGGCACCGTACTTTTCAGTCTCTCCATTTTTCTTCGCCACCTTCCACAATATCCTTTTTCCAGATTGGAACTTTCTCCTTTATGGAATCAATTATAAATTCACAGGCCCGAAAACCCTCCTTTCTGTGGGGGGAAGCGACGCACACTGCAACGGAATCCTCTTTCAGGTTGAGCCTTCCCATGCGGTGGACGATGGCGTAGTCCTTAATTCCAAACTTTTCCACGGCTTCATCAGCGATATCACCCATCATCTTTAGGGCCATCTCCCTGTAGCTGCTGTACTCAAGTCCGGATACCCTCAGGTTAATCGAAGTATTTCTCACAGTGCCGAGAAAACTCACAATTGCCCCCACCGATTCGTTTCGCAATTTTTCTATGAGGCCGCCGTAATCAATTGGTTCATCCTGGATTCTGATTAGCATGTCAGGATCAGGCGGGTCATAATAAAAAATATTGTGAGGCTGCATGCAATTTATTTTATTATTAATCTATATTCATATGCGTATAGTGTCAAAAATAATTAAATAGCAAAACAGACTATTAATTTTACAGAGAAAATCGGGACATATTACCTGAAAATTGGCAATTCAGACAGCTGAATAAGAAGGTATAATATGGATGAAGAAAACATAAGTTTCAGGGTTGGGGGAATAGAAACCGCGGCAGTCAGGGGACAGACCATACTTCAGGCACTGATAGCAGACGGCAAAGACATTCCTCATGTTTGCTACCAGCCAAATCTGGGTCCAATCAGGACCTGTGACACTTGCATTGTTGAGGCTGACGGTAAAATGGTCAGGTCATGTTCAACTCCGGTGACAGAGGGGATGAACGTTGACTTTTCATCAAAGAAGGTCAGAGAAATACAGGTTGAGGCCACACAGAGGATACTGCACAACCATGATCTTTACTGTACAGTCTGTGAAAACAACAATGGTGACTGCGCGCTTCACAATACCGTCCATGACCTGCACATTGACGTGCAGAAATACCCGTTCGAGCCAAAACCATTCCAGGTGGACGACACAAATCCATTCTACGTTTACGATCCCAACCAGTGCATACTGTGTGGACGGTGCGTTGAGGCATGCCAGGACGTTCAGGTTAATGAGACCCTGAGGATCGACTGGAGCCGTGATCGCCCGCGGGTCATATGGGATAATGACGTCCCGATAAATGATTCTTCCTGCGTTTCATGCGGACACTGCGTAACGGTATGTCCCGTAAATGCCCTTATGGAGAAATCCATGCTGGGCAAATCCGGCTTCATGACGGGCATCCCCAGGGAAACCAAGCTCCGTATGATAGGTGCTGTGAAGTCCATAGAGCCCGAAACAACAATGGCTCCAATAATGGCAATCAGCAACGCGGAATCCAGAATAAGGAAGTCAAGGATAAAGAAGACTAAGACAGTCTGCACATACTGCGGCGTGGGCTGTTCATTTGAGATGTGGACCAAGGGCAGGGAGATACTGAAGGTGCAGCCCCAGCCTGAATCGCCTGCCAACGGAATATCAACGTGCATTAAGGGCAAATTCGGCTGGGACTTTGTCAACAGCAGCGAAAGGATCACATCGCCTCTAATCAGGGATGGTGGCCGCTTCAGGAAGGCCACATGGGATGAGGCACTTGACCTTGTGGCAAAGCGGCTTTCTGAAATACGGGATAATTATGGAGGGGACTCCATTGAGTTCATAGCATCATCCAAGGGAACCAACGAGGAGGCGTATCTGGTTCAGAAGCTGGCAAGGCAGGTATTCGGCACAAACAATGTTGACAACAGCTCAAGGTTCTGCCAGGCTCCTGCAACAACTGGCCTCTGGCGAACTGTTGGATATGGAGGCGACGCCGGATCAATATATGACATCTACCTTGCAGATCTTGTAATAGCAGTTGGAACAAATACAGCCGAATCACACCCGGTTCTTGCGACGCGTGTGAAGAGAGCACACAAGCTGAACGGGCAGAAGCTCATAGTTTCTGATTTGAGAAAGCACGAAATGGCCCGGAGAGCAGATTTATTTATTCATCCACATCCCGGCACAGATCTTGTTTGGCTCAGCGCGGTAACAAAGTACATCATTGACCAGGGATGGGAGGATGAGGACTTCATTGCACAGAGGACCAGTGGCTTTGATGAATACAGGAAAAGCCTCCAAACATTCACACTGGAATATGCAGAGCAGATCACTGGAATAGCCAGATCTGACCTCATAAAGGTTGCAGAAACAATTCACCAGTCAAAGAATGTTGTCATACTCTGGGCAATGGGTATAACACAGCATCAGATGGGCAGTGATGCATCCACTGCAATCTCAAACCTTCTCCTTATTACAGGAAATTACGGCAGAAGAGGGACTGGCGCTTACCCGCTGAGGGGCCATAACAATGTGCAGGGTGCAAGCGATTTCGGCGCAATGAACGCCTATTTCCCGGGATACCAGAGCGTTGCTGATCCAAACATAAGGAAGAAGTTTGAGCAGGCCTGGAACTGCAGCATTCCAGAAAAACCGGGAATGGACAACAATACATGCCTGGAGGGGGTAAGGGACGGCAAAATAAGGGCAATGTATGTCATCGGGGAAGAGCTGGTGGAGACCGGATCGGATTCAAACTTCATCCAGGAGCAGTTGGAAAAGCTTGATTTTCTCGTAGTGGAGGACCTATTCCTGTCAGAAACCGCAAAGTTTGCCGATATAATCCTGCCTGCGTCTGCAAGCCTTGAAAAAGAGGGGACATTTGTGAATACGGAGAGGAGAATACAGCGCATATATGAGGTAATGAAGCCACTGGAAGGCACCAGGCCAGACTGGATTGTTGTCCAGGACCTTGCACGCAGGCTGGGTGTGGATTGGAATTACCCCCATCCATCCGAGATCATGAAGGAAGCCGCCTCCCTGGCGCCAATTTTCTCTGGAGTCAGATATGACAGGCTGGAAGGATTCAACAGCCAGCAGTGGCCGGTATTTTCGGACGGTTCCGATTCCCCATTCCTGTACGAAAAGGAGTTTCATTTTCCAGATGGAAAGGCAAGGTTTTATCCTGTGCAGTACACACCGCCACTCTCCCTTGATGAGGAATACGATCTGCATCTGAATAACGGGCGGCTCATGGAACATTTCCATGAAGGCAATGAGACCTATAAATCGCCAGGCATAAAGGAAAAGGTTCCGGGAACGTTCATTGAGATCTCGCCTGAGCTTGCCAGGGAACGTGGCATTGAGACGGGAGACAGTGTCAGGGTTATCTCAAAATGGGGAAATTTAAGAGTGACAGTGCTTGTTTCTGACCGTGTTTCGGGAAAGGAAATGTACATGCCAATGAACTCATCAGGCGATTCGGCCATAAACAGGCTCACAAGCAGGTATATGGACAGTGCCGCCCACACTCCTGCGTATAAGGAACTCCCGGTAAGGATCGAAAAGATTCCAGGAAAGAAAGGCGTTTCCCCTCTTCCGGCATCAAATCCAAGAAACTTTTCAGGAAATCCCCAGAAAGGGGTTCTTGTTGAGGAGAAATGGGCAAGGAGGGATTATGAGAGGCTGACAACGGAGTGAGAAAATGGCAAAGATGATAGAGGAAATTGAAGATGATAAAAAATCGGGCAGTGTGCCGACCAGTGAACTTATGGAACAGATTGCTGACCATGCATCCGATATTTCTGCAGTGCTCGATCTAATCGAAGCCGCAAACAGAACCGGTGTTATTGCCTTCCTGAAGGCACTGGTCGAGAATCACCAGGATGTGACAGAAGTTATTGTTGAGGAAGCCACCAGCCAGGGCAACATGCGCTTTGTCAGAAACCTGCTTTCGGTTTACACAATGCTTTCCCGCATAGACCCGGAAAGGCTGAGGCCTTTCATGGAGAATGCTGCCGAT
>JAKAQT010000109.1 GCA_021819605.1 Thermoplasmata archaeon | reverse complement strand
GATCTCAACAATCTCCGGTTTTTTTGATTTTGTGAATGATTCCATGCGGGTGGGCGTGGCCATATGAAGCGGTATCTCGTCTTCCAGGACGGGACCGTCATTGAGGGAGAAGGATTCGGGCATGATGGAGAATCCTACGGGGAGCTTGTATTCACCACATCCATGACCGGGTATCTTGAATCCATAACCGACCCGTCATACAGGAACCAGATACTTGTCTTTGCCAGCCCAACCATAGGGAACTATGATATATCCATGGGTTCTGAGGAAAGCGGCCAGGGACAGGTGGCAGGCATAGTGACAAGGGATGCCCATTCAGTGCTCAGGTCGGATTCCAGCTGGGATCATTTCCAGGAGTACCTCAGGGCAAAGGGCGTTCCGGGCATTGATCTTGTTGACACAAGGCAGCTGGTGAGGAAGATCAGGGAAGGGGGCACACTGAGGTGCCACATGAGCAATTCTCCCTCAACCGCCAGGGCATTCCCGGATCCCATGGATGCAGATCTTGTGTCGCTGGTGACCTGCAGTGCCCAGTACCGGGTTCCCGGCAGGAACGGCCGCAGTATCCTCTTTGTTGATCTTGGAACAAAGAAAAGCCTGGTAAGGGAGATGTCGGCAGTGGGCAGCCTCCTGGTTGTCCCGTATAACGCTGACCTGGAGGTGCTCGCAGGGGAATATGATGCGGTCTTCCTTTCAAACGGCCCAGGGGACCCGTCACATAAGTCACTTTCAGGCATTATAGACTTTGTCCGCCGTGCATCTGAGAGGATGCCGGTATACGGCGTGTGCCTGGGCCACCAGATCATCTCGCAGGCCTTTGGCGGCAGGACAGCCAAGATGAAGTTCGGGCACAGGGGATCCAATCATGCTGTCGGTGACGGGACTCACGTGATGATAACCACGCACAACCATGGCTACGCAGTGGATGAGGCCTCCCTTGCAGGCACCCCCCTGCAGGTCATTCAGAGGGACATAAACGACGGCACGGTTGAGAAAATAAGGCACCGGGATCTCCATGTTTTCTCTGTGCAGTACCACCCGGAGGCATCGCCGGGGCCGCATGATGCCAGAGTGTTCTTCCAGGATATCCTGAAAGATATGGAGGCGCTGCAATGAGCAGGGACACCTCCATCAGGAAGGTGCTGGTCATAGGGTCCGGCCCCGTGGTAATAGGGCAGGCTGCCGAATTCGACTATGCAGGTTCCCAGGCCTGCCTCTCCCTCAGGGAGGAGGGCATCCAGGTTGTGCTGGTGAACTCAAACCCGGCAACCATTCAGACCGACCACGAGATTGCTGATCGGGTATACATCGAGCCGCTCACTCCTGAAGCAGTCGAGGCCATTGCACTGCGGGAGAGCGTGGATTCAATACTCCCTTCCATGGGAGGCCAGACTGCCCTCAACATGGCCCTTTCACTGAAGAAAAGGGGCTTCCTCGGAAGGACCGGCATCAGGGTGCTGGGAACTTCCGCTGAATCCATTGAGATTGCAGAGGATCGGGAAAAATTCCATGATCTCATGATCAGCATAGGGGAACCTGTTGCACCGTCTGCAAGGCTCAGGAAGGACAGTTATGAATCGTCGCTCCAGTCCATTGACTTCTACCCACTCATAGTAAGGACATCCTTCTCACTTGGGGGATCGGGCGGAAGGATCATCAGGGACCGGCAGGAGCTTGAGAAGATCTGCCAGGAATACTTCAGCATATATCCCGAAGAGGCCCTGGAGCTGGAGAAATCACTGGAGGGGCTGAAGGAGATAGAGTACGAAGTGATCAGGGATAATGCCGGGAACTGCATCACCATATGCAACATGGAGAACCTTGACCCAATGGGTGTCCACACCGGCGAGAGCATTGTGGTCACGCCATCGCAGACACTCAGCGACATCCAGTACCACCTGCTAAGGGATTCTGCCATACGGGTCATCTCATCACTTGAAATAAGGGGAGCATGCAACATACAGTTTGCCCTTGATTCCAGCACAAACAGTTACTATATTATTGAGGTGAACCCCAGAACATCAAGATCATCAGCCCTGGCATCCAAGGCCAGCGGGTACCCAATAGCAAGGACATCAAGCAAGATTGCTGTTGGCTACAACCTTCCGGAGATAAGGAACCCCATCACCCGGAATACATATGCGGCATATGAGCCGTCACTGGACTACATAACTGTGAAGATACCCAGATGGCCATTTGACAAGTTTGACGTGGACAGGAGAATCGGGGTCCAGATGAAATCCATCGGAGAGGTCATGGGCATCGGCAGGACATTCGAGGAGGCCCTCATGAAGGCTGTTGCATCGCTGGATACACCGGAATCAAGGAAGCTCAGGCTTGGTGTTGATGATGCAAAACTCTCCTCTCTCATATCGGTTCCGTCAGACCTCAGGCTCTTCGCAATATTTGAGGCTCTATTCAGGAACTGGGACATATCCCATGTAAGCAGGATCAGTGGTTATCCAGAGTATTTCATCGCAAAGATGGCAAACATTACCCGGGCACTTGTGGCAATCAGCAGGGGGACAGTGCCGGAGGACATGGCCATGCTCAAGAGGCTTGGCATTCCTGACAGCATCATAACGGCATTCACAGGCATAAGGGAGACGGACATAATAATGGACAGGATAACATCCGGTGTCCTTCCTGTATTCAAGGCCATAGACACATGCTCCGGTGAATTCGAGACCCAGACCCCGTACCTGTACTCAACCTATGACAGCGAGGATGAGAAGTTCCAGGCGAGAAAGAACAGGGGCACAGTTGTTGTCATTGGATCGGGGCCGAACCGCATCTCCCAGGGGCTGGAGTTTGATTACGGGGCGGTGAAGGCCGTCCTTGAGCTGAGGCGCATGGGCTACAGGACCGTTATGGTGAACAGCAATCCAGAAACCGTATCCACAGATTTCGACATATCAGATTCCCTTTACTTTGAGCCCCTTGACCTGGAGCACATCAGCAACGTCATCATGAGGGAACAGCCATGCAGGATCATAATACAGTTTTCAGGTCAGACGGGCCAGAATCTTGCTTCCGATCTTGAGAAGATCTTCGGCGCAAGCATATTTATGGGAACAATGCCTGACAGCATTGATGAGATTGAGGACAGGAAGAAGTTTGCCGAATCGCTGGAGGCCATGGGAATGCTCCAGCCCGAATTTGTCACGATTTCAAACATGCAGCAGGCAGTGGAAGCCATCGAGAAGGTCAGGCTTCCCCTCATAGTGAGGAGCAGTTTCATAATAGGCGGGAGGGCCATGGACATTGTCAATGACAGGGATGACCTTTTCAGGAGAATATCTGATCTGCTCAATGAGCGGCCACAGTATCCCATACTGCTGAGCAGGTATGTTGAGGATGCAACTGAGATTGATGTTGACTTCGTGTCTGATGGCAGAAATTCAGTAATAGCAGGAATATGCGTTCACATCGAGGAGGCTGGAACACATTCCGGGGATGCAACAATGGTCATGGGGCCAGGCATTCCGTCACCTGATATTTCGTCAAGGATAACTTCACTTGTCAGGAAGTTCACGGAAAGATTCTCTCTCAGGGGTTTCTCCAACCTGCAGCTCGCAGTGAAGGATGACAGGATATACATAATAGAGCTCAACGCCCGTGCGTCCAGATCTCTTCCGTTTGTCAGCAAGGCCACCGGGAGAGACTGGATCAGGACCGGAATCTCTGCCATGACCGGCCACAGGATACAGGAAAAGCCGGGAGAACCGTCCTCCTATTTCGTCAAGGTTCCCGCATTTCCGTTCAACCGTTTCCTGGACCTTGATGCGGTGCTTGGGCCGGAAATGAAATCCACCGGCGAGGGAATGAGCGCCGGGAAGACCCTGGAGGAAGCCATGGAAAAGGCTCTGAAGCTCATGAGGATAAACATACCCCATGGAGGGAAAGTACTGGTCTCGGTCAGCGACAGGGATAAAGCGGCGCTTGTGCCGGTGGCGAGATCACTTGCTGGCAGGGGCTTCTCCATATATGCCACCCCCGGTACCAGGAAGCACCTTGAGGAAAACGGGATCGCTGCAGGCACAGTATACAAGATCGAGGACCTCAGGAAGCCAGGCATAGATGAATTCATTGCTTCCCAGAAGCCCGTCCTCATAATAAACACGCCAAACATGAGGTCTGGAGCAATCAGGGACGGGAATGAGATAAGGAAGATGGCAATCAGGAGCAACATACCCCTCATAACAAATCTCAGGCTGGCTGAAAGCCTGGCCAGGGCGCTGGAGACTGAAACAAAGCCGAAATATCTGGAAATAGGGGAATACTGGTGATGCAGGGATGAATCTCAGTGAATCAAGGGCAACATTCATGGAGGTATATTCCTCAATAAGGAAACAGGCACCTCCACATCATTTTGAATTCCATGATCCATTCTGGGTTCTCATCACCACAATAATGTCCCACAGGACAAAGGACGAAGTTACCGATGCAGCAGCACGCGGGTTATTCCAGAGGTATCATGATGCAGCGGGACTTGCCGGTGCCAGATACGAGGACGTCCTTGCCATCATATCAAGGGTTGGATTCAGCAGGGTCAAGGCAGCAAGAGTCATTGAGGCGGCACGGATCATAGTGGACGATTTTCACGGGAAAGTGCCAGCATCGCTTGAGGAGCTCACCGGGATACCGGGGGTGGGAAGGAAAACCGCGAACGTTGTTCTGGCTGACGCATTCGGGAAGCCTGCAATCGCAGTTGACACCCATGTGTTCAGGATAGCTGCACGCATAGGATGGGCACCAGGCGGAACGCCTGA
>JAKAQT010000108.1 GCA_021819605.1 Thermoplasmata archaeon | reverse complement strand
GAGTGGATAGAATCGTTAATTGTCCTCTGCTTGTTTTCATTCTCGAAAATATCAACCATTCACTGTCTTTATGAAGAATGCGTATTTATCAATTGGGATAAATTTACAGCCGGTTATAATCTATATTACATTGTGGACAAATGGATATCAGATCTGTGTGATATTAACATATAAGTGTCGAAAAAAAGGAAGCAAGTCGCATGAATTTGATCATAAGAGACTATTGGGATACATAGCGCATTAAAGCATTTCCGAAGAACCCACGTAATTTTGCCCAGTGATAAGTGCCTTTTAGGTAAGGCTAAGTTATTATTACCGACTCAACAATCTTTGGTTGAGTTAATATGGCTGGATTCATAGATGACTTGGCATTGGAGTATTTCCTGGTGACACTTGTCAGCGTCCTGACGCTGTATACAATAGCTTATGTGTACCTGGAATACAGAAAGAATGGCACTAAGAACTTGAGGGTTGCAATGGCACCGGCTGGTTTCCCGTTACTCATTCTGGGTAGCGTTATAATGATTATCGGCCTGTTCCAGGAATTTGTCTGGCCCCTTCCGGGTAGCTTCGACATATTTTATGGAGATCCTTTTCTATTACTGGGAATGGTAACACTCCTTTACGCAATATCAGTGCTCAGGGACTACAAACTGCAGTTTCCAGGTATATTTGCACTTGCGATAGGTTTGCTTGCAATCGTATACGGATACAATGGATACATCAACAGCCTTCCATCCTCCGCCGAGGCATTAAACACGTTTATTCTTTTCATTGGATACGGTGTTTTCGGATTTCTTGTTTATCCTGTAAGCCTTATATACGATGTGTTGCCTTCCAAGGCAAAGAGCCCAACGGTTGCTAATATCATACTGATAATATTCTTCATTGTGGTATTCCTGTCAATGGCCGCTTCAGCCTATGGTGGATTGACCGCAGTAGCTGCACACATAAAGTCTGCCCCGTGAAGCATTTGGTCGGAGAGTTATTCTTATATTCTTTAAAATTTATCCTTATATCTTTATTTTAGAATACTCCAACATTTTATGGTCAACAAGACATGTTAGGATAAATTTATCTTTTTAGATACATTTAAGTTTAAAATGGGTAAATTAAGCGGCATTCTTCTTGCATTCAGTGCACTTGCTATACTGGAGTTCTTCGTTCTATCTGCATATTACACTCCGGCTGAGAACTGGTTATCGGCATTTTTTGGGCCTTCGGTTTACCTGATATTCGGGTTAATATATTTCCTGCTGGGTGATCCTTTCAACAATGCAGTTCTATTGGTCTGCCTGGTTCTCGTGGGAGCACTGGCTGGGCTTGGTGCCAGAAAAGGAACGCGTGCAATAGGAGCTGCAATGTCCGTATTCACGCTTTCATGGGTTTTCATTGGCTTAAGTGCGCTTTACATTGCCTCAACTCTCGGATTGTTCTCAGGTGGAGGGGTCTCGCCTGCACTGTCCATCGGAGGTTTGCCAGTATCCCTACCAGGGATAAGCAGCATAACCAAGTTTTTTAATTCGGTACCAGCTGGAACTAACCTTTCTTCCCTAATAGGAGAACCAATAATTCGGAGAATACCGTATGTCCTTCCATCATTCGAAAGCTCCCTCTTTGGAGGGGCGGGTGGCAGCCCAACAAGCTTCCTTGGGGATGCTGAGCCGTTCTTCATTTATGACATAATCAATTTTATTATTGTTATTGTAAGCGCTGGAATAGTGGGTTTCGTTATACATAGGCTGCTGGACAAAGACAGGAAGAAGAAATCTGGCAAGACCAAGGCAGAAGATGCAGTGAAACCGGCCGTAGCTTTGATAGTTATTGCGATTGCATTTCTATTCATCTTTTCATATGTTCCTAATGCTCACGCATCTGCTGAAAGCGGATCAGCAGCTGCTTACTCCAACTATTCAATTTTCCAGAATATAGCGGAGCACCCATCTTCTTTATATCAGGGCAATATAACGCTTCAGTTTGTTTCAAATCTCACAAATTCAAACGCGAGTAAGGTATTTCCCTTCTCAGGTTCATCGTTGCTTGGAAGCGTTTCAGATTCGTCGGATGCAACTTTCGCCCTTTCAAGGAATGGCACATTATACTCACTGTATGCTGTTTCTTCGAACTCGCTTTCGAAATCTGTCTTTGCCAACAATACTGCAATAGACTCTGCCAATTTCGCCCTGCTTATGGATTCTTCTTCTCTCTGCAACCTCTTTTATAATCCTCTTTTCAAAAGCCTGGGTTCAAGCGGGCTTTTGTCCAACCTGAAAAGCCTTGTGAACCTCATACCTCCGCAGATACTGGTCATAGGTTTTCCGGGTAATGCGTCTGCCACAATGGCGGATCAGGCTGCATCATCGATGTTCTCATACATAGGTGTTACAAGCCACGTTTTCATATTTGAGTTCAGTCCATCCCAGGGCTCGCTACTTCCAGGGCTTCCACCTGAGACTATTTTCCTGTATGCCGCAGATCAGCCATTCCTGAATACATCGATTAGGGCATCAGAGAATATAATATCACAGTTTCCGGTCAGTGGCCCGCTAACCGGCCTGCAATCAGAGATCAGCGACGGATACATGATACCTGGCAGCAGTAATGATTCGATAGGATCAACGATACTCGCAATGGGTTTCCTTAATGCATCCAGCCTTTCGAAGATTTCCGGGGGCGTATCCTCTGTGAATACGACATCAGCGCTACCTCAGGGGGTAGTGTATTTCGTATCCTCGTTCTCTGCGAACGATTTCGCCTATTACTATGCTACGAACGAAACCTCTCTGGATCTCAGGGATCTGACTGGAAGCTCTGCAGGCTGGAATTTTGGCAACGGTTTCAGCATGGTTGACCTTGCATTTCCTGGGTATTATCCTTATAATATAAGCATATCAGGCCTGAAAGGTTACAAATTTTCAGTCGTGACTGATAATTCAAATATATCAGGAAGCATGGGTTTCAACTCAAGTTACCCTGGCGTAATGGATGTAAGCCATGGATATATCCTGAATTCAACCTTTAAACTGGGAAACCTTTCTTCCCTTGTAACGCCGCACATTGCGGTCAAAAGCACGGAGCAGAGCCAGGGACTGGATCTATATGTGAACACAACAATAACAAATGACGCACCAAGATCCATAGAAAATGTATCCACTGATGCCTATATAACTGCTGCTTATGGGAGCTGCCTGCATCTAATATCAGGATCTGCGAGTAATTCCTTTGGAACTATGGCTCCAGGAAGCAGTCGGACTGTCTCGATGGAATTCTCAGCAAAGAACCCGGGAGTTTACTATGAATCGCCGATAAAAGTCGCATACGATTATAATAACAGCTCGTATTCCAGGTTCTCACAGAGCTCACAGACGTCGGTAGGAAATGAATCCCTTCTTATGGCTTACAACACGGCATTCGACGAAGGTCTTTCCTTTGTGGTGGGACCATCCTATGACACTTTTCCTGTTATACACCTGCCGACCTTCCTTGTCCTGCTTGGCCTTATAATCCTTCTAGATATATACATTGAATACAAGGCGTTCCGCAGGTGGCTCAGGAAACAGTGAGCATCAATTAATTATATAGAATAAAAGCAATGTCGTCTTCAAGGTACAAGGTATAAAATGAATCAGATTTGGACAGAAAAATTCAGGCCTGCCAGCCTTTCTGAAATTGTCGGTCAGGATGAGAATGTCGACAAGCTGAAAGGCTTCGTCAAGAGGAAGGATATACCGCATCTCATCTTTTCGGGATCAGCCGGAACTGGAAAGACTTCAGCTGCAATTGCGCTTGCGATTGAATTGTTCGGTGAGAACTGGAAGGAGAATTTCCTTGAACTGAATGCATCAAATAACAGGGGGATAAATGTAATAAGGGGCCACGAGGACAGGGAAGGCAAGGACACGGGAATGGTGAGCGTCAAGGATTATGCAAGGCTCAAGCCATCCAATCCTCTTGGCTTCAAGATCATATTTCTCGATGAGGCCGATCAACTCACTGGCGATGCACAGGCCGCACTGAGGCGGACAATGGAGGTTTATTCATCCTCAACCAGGTTTATACTTTCATGCAACTATTCATCCCAGATCATACCTCCGATCCAGTCCAGATGCGTTCTGATGCGTTTCAGATCGCTGGATGACAATGCAATCCGGACTCGCATATCAGTGATTGCAGAAAGGGAGAATATCCATCTTACCGATGCAGTTATCGATGCGATAATAGATGTTGCGGAAGGTGACATGAGACGTGCCATTAACGTTCTGCAGACCATGGCATCAACTGGTGACTTCACGGAAAAGAAGGTGTTCGAGATGTTTGGTTATTCATCAAGGGACGAATTCGCGTCTCTCATATCAACGGCACTGGAACATGGTTTATTCGACGAGGCAAGGGAAAAGCTGGATGAGATGATGATCAAGACCGGTGTTTCCGGCCTGGATCTTATAAAGGGGATGCATTCTGTCGTTAGACGCCACAGGATGGCTGGCAAGGAAAAACTAGAGGTAATAATGGCCCTCGCGGATGCTGAGTTCAGGATCGTTGAGGGAGGAAGCGATAAGATCCAGCTGGACGCCCTTCTGGCGAGACTGGTCAAGATTGGATCGGAATTCAGCTGAAATAGTCATAGAGCGTGGATGGTGCCTTTTTTACCTCATCCCTGAGCTTTGAAATATTCCTCTTCATCTGGTTCTCTTTCCTTCTGGCTGAGAAGAGGTAACCTATGTCCCTTGAGCCTTCATATGTGAGGATGTGCACTTCCCCTGCGTGTGACCTACCTGTCCTGCCCCTTCTCTGTATTGTTCTGATATCAGATGGTACGGGCTCATAAAATATG
>JAKAQT010000008.1:16808-22436 GCA_021819605.1 Thermoplasmata archaeon | reverse complement strand
ACTCTATTTCTGCATTTTCCAGCCCCTTATCGATAGTTTTTGTGTCTTCCATCCAGATCCCTCCAGTAAATAAGACTGCGCTGAAAATAAGGTCAATCACTAATATATTAAGGAATAATTTTGCCCCGAAACACGGGGCCTGCGGATCATCTATGCCTTCAATGGCAGAAGGCCCTAAACTTGCCTAAACCTGTGAAAGCTAATGCCATGCGATTGCTGAGAATGATATACACAGATATTTTTCCACATTTCAGGTGCGTGTATTCCTTAAACCCCAACTGACAGTACCAATTGACGGTGTCGCCTCACTGCACCCAATTCATCGTCAATATAATCAATAGTTTAGCCTGTTTCAGCTTGGAAAAATTAAATTTCCATGCCATGATTTCTGAACATGGTGGAACAGAAATGGATCGCCCTTTCAAACACCACCCTGGGGCAGCTTGTTGCCACCATCAATACCAGCGTCATAATTGTTGCTCTCCCGCCAATCTTTGAAGGCATCGGGTTGAATCCACTTTCCCCCGGTTCCTTTTCATATCTGCTCTGGGTGATAATGAGTTACATGATCGTAATATCTGTACTCCTGGTCACAGTTGGCAAACTTTCAGACATGTTTGGCCGTGTTCGGCTTTTTAATCTGGGTTTCCTCATATTCACTGTTGCATCCATTCTACTTTATCTCACTCCGGGGCGTGGTGATACAGGTGCCCTTGAGATAATCATATTCAGAATAATACAG
The DNA here is from genome assembly GCA_021819605.1 of Thermoplasmata archaeon. Lineage (GTDB taxonomy): Archaea > Thermoplasmatota > Thermoplasmata > Thermoplasmatales > Thermoplasmataceae > UBA509. The sequence continues at coordinate 21,694 of JAKAQT010000008.1, read as the reverse complement.
GCTGTTGGAGGGTCTTTCATAATGGCCAACAGTTTTGCCATAATATCGGACAATTTCAATCCTAACGAGAGGGGTTTCGCAATATCAATCAACAGCGTTGCCTCTGTTTCAGGGGTCAGCATAGGGATCGTTCTTGGAGGAATTCTTTCGGTCATATACTGGAGAGATGTTTTCCTTCTTAGCGTTCCACTAGGCATCTTCGGAACAATATGGTCCTACCTCAAGCTGAAGGAAACATCACCAAGAAAGAAACAGAGGATTGACATTGCCGGAAATATCCTCTTTGGTTCAGGACTGGTTATCTTTCTCCTCGGCGTAACCTACGGCATCACTCCCTACAGAAATAGCCCAATGGGATGGGGAAATCCGCTTGTTATATTGGCGCTTGCAGCAGGAGCTATCGTACTTGTGGTGTTTGTTGCATGGGAAACGAAAGCAGATCATCCGATGTTCAACCTTAAGCTCTTCAGGACCAGGGGGTTCTCCATAGGCAGCTTCACTGGGTTTATTTCCGCCATGGGAATGATGGGTCTGCTTTACATGCTTACACTTCTCTTCCAGGGAGTGTGGCTTCCCTTACACGGTGTGCCATTTTCCATTACTCCGTTATGGGCCGGAATTTATATGCTTCCAATGACGGTGAGCATGGGATTGTTTGGGATTCTAGCCGGAAGAATTTCTGACAGATACGGACAGCGTATGCTGACAGTAATTGGTTTGCTTATATCTGCCCTCTCTTTGCTGGGGCTAACCCTCCTGTCCTACAATTTTTCTTACATAAAGATGGGAATTTTGATCACCATATTCGGGGCAGGTTATGGCCTATTCAACTCTCCCAACATCTCTGCAGTAATGAACTCTGTGCCAGCCTCTGACAGAGGATCAGCATCCGGAATGCTCAATAATATGCGTAACACGGGCTATGTTGCCAGCATGGGCGTTTTCTTCAGCATACTTATTGCCGGTCTGGCTACAAGCTTACCGCTGCACATTACCTCCGCTCTTAACTCGGTTGGTGCTACATCACTGGTTTCTTATCTCTCCAACATGCCCCCAACTGAGGCCATATTCGGAGCGTTTCTTGGCATAAATCCTGCGGGGGCGATTATCAGTGCTATTCCACATCTTCCGCCATCAATACCTGCCTCGACTGTCAGCCTCCTGGAAGGAAATACCTGGTTCTCGGGTGTTCTTGCCCCATCATTCATGAGATCACTTGATACAGTTTTCTATGTCATTTCAGCCATTACCATATTTGGCTCCATTGTATCTTTCTTCAGGAATGAAAGGAAACAGAGCAACGTAGATGATGTAGAGAAAAATCCAGATGGCAGTCCATCGCCTAAATGAGGCTTCCATAACCATTCTGAACATTTCGGGTTTTCATATTGAACCCAGAGTGGACTGTTATTGGGAGCTGGTTCATTCATCCCTGTGTTTCTGAGCACTTGAAATTGCATTATCCGTGCTATGCCACGCAGAATGGCATTAATGACTGACTAATTGAATAACAATGGGACAGCTACGTAATTAGTCAAATTATATGCGGATGCCGGGATTTGAACCCGGGTCTAGAGCTTGGGAAGCTCCTGTGATAACCCCTACACTACACCCGCTTTAACTGGTAAAAATAGAGAGATATAAAAAGTGTTTGAGGAGGGTTTACACCCAGCCTCTTAATTTCATGGCATCCGCCACTCTCTTTACGGATACCGTGTACGCTGCAGTCCTTGGATCTATGTTGTATTTCTTGGCCGCGTCCAGAACTGCATGTGTGGCCTCTGTCATCTTCTGGTCAAGGCGGTCATACACTTCTTTCTCAGTCCAGTAATATCCTGCCTGATTCTGCACCCACTCGAAATAGGATACAGTTACTCCGCCAGCGTTGGACAGGAAGTCTGGCAGTACAAGTATCTTCCTCTTGAAGAATATGTCATCTGCCTCAGGAGTTGTCGGCCCGTTTGCAAGCTCCAGGATTACCTTTGCCTTGACCTTGTTGGCATTGTCTGCCCTGAGCTGATTCTCAATTGCTGCAGGTATGAGTACATCCACATCAAGCTCCAGAAGTTCCTCGTTTGTTATGTTCTTTGTACCGGGGAAATTCTGAACTGTGCCAGTCTTCTTCTTGTGTTCCATCAACTTGTCAAAGTCCAGACCCTTCTCAGAGTATATTCCGCCCTTCGTGTCAGATATGGCCACTACATTGGAGTGGAACATCTCCTTCGCAAGCTTGAGTGCGAACTGTCCGGCATTTCCGAATCCCTGTATTGCCACCTTTGCCTTTGAAAGGTCCATTCCCAGAGTTTTGGCTGCTTCCCTCAGAACGTACATTCCACCCTTTGCAGTTGCGTCACCGCGGCCCAGTGAACCCCAGACCTCCAGTGGCTTTCCTGTTATGACTCCGGGAGCGGAATGCCTGACTATATTCTCGTATTCGTCCATCATCCACGCCATGATCTGCGGAGTAGTATAGACATCAGGTGCAGGAACATCTATCTCAGGGCCTATATATTCGCCAAGTGCTCTGACGTATGCTCTGCTCAATCTCTCCAGCTCACCCGCGCTCATGCTCTTTGGATCGCATATAACTCCACCCTTTGCACCGCCAAGTGGAAGGTTCGTTATGGCAGTCTTCCATGTCATCCAGGCAGAGAGAGCTTTTACGGTTGAAAGGGTCTCTTCAGGATGGAACCTTATACCGCCCTTCACAGGTCCCCTTGCATTGTTATAGTGAACTCTGAAGCCAGTGAAAACCTTTGTTTCCCCATTGTCCATCTTAACAGGTATGCTTACCTGAAGAATTGCCATAGGGTGGCTAAGCATCTCAAAGGTCTGCTTGTCCAGTTTCATTACATCTGCTGCTTTTTTCAGCTGTTTCACAGCTATATCAAATGGGTCCAAATCTTCTGGCATATTTTCACCTATTATCCTCTAGATGAGGACACATGGTAATCCCATGGACATAATTTAAGCTTTCACGATACAATATGCCATGTGCCATACTGTCTATAATGAATTATGATCGAAACGCTTTCATGACTGCTTTGTTTCCACCAAAGGATGTAACGATGCTGCCTCCGCTCACTGGCCACCCTCAGCCTGGCCCTTACCAAGCAGCCAGCCCCCGAAGCCCATTCCCCAAAGGAGATCAGGATAAACAATAAATCTCTCCATACCACCAACGCCAAGCCCAAGATAATGCCCAGTTGCATAGAGGATCAGGGAGACCAGACCGATGGTGCCAAGTATTGCCCATGCAACTGAGAGGCTGTTCTTGAGCTTATAAATGATAATGTAAGGCGCAATGGAGGCCATGAGGAACACCAGCAGTGAGGAGTAGAGATGAAGGCTGCCAGTGGTCTCCGGAAAGATTCCGACACCCATGGCACCTATGCCGGCAAGAACGATTATTACTGAGAATACTCTGGAGAAACTTCGGGATATATAGGCCGCTGCAATCAGCAGAATCCCCATCAATACAATGGATACATTGAAAATGTAAGCTGTCTTTCCAACTCCAAGATCGCTGATGTAGTTGTGTGATACACTATAATTAGGATATAAGGTTTCTGCCAGCAGCATCATAAGGAAAAACTGGGCAATTGACACAAAAAATAGCACTCCAGCCACGTTCATTTCAAGATTTTTTTTCATGATTTTCATATCTTTTACCCTGATTCCACATTTTAAGTTTTGCGCATCTCATGCTGTGAATGGATACCGGAACATGCCATAAATCCACTCAGGTGTCTCAGCCGCACTTCCGTCCACCAAATGATTTATTACGTGCGTGGCTTATTTTTTGCATCATCGTTGCAATTCATCCTCTGCAACCACAATAAGAAAAGTATTAATTATCATCAATGGAATTATCTGGAGCTTGATACAAAGTTCTGGTGTTATAAATGCTTAGACTCACAATTTCAGTAAAAAACTTGAAGGAGATTGCAGATCTGTTGAATACGGTCGTCACAGAGGCTAAATTCAAAATCGATCAGACCGGCATATCGGTTAAGGTTGTTGATCCTGCCCATGTGGCAATGGTTTCCATTGATGTTCCAAAGGAGGCTTTTGTGGAATACCAGATAGATGGTGAAGAAGAGATTTCAATAGACGTGGAAAGAATGAAATCTGTCATAAGGCTCGCAAATTCTGGAGATCAGGTCACCCTGACCAAGGAGAAGGAGAAACTTAAATTTGAGATCAACAACATCAGCAAGAGCATAGCACTTCTGGACAACAACACCGTTATGACACCTCGTGTCCCGGTCATCAGTTCAGATAATTATGTGGTTGTCAGCAAGTCTGAGTTTGAAAGAGGACTCAGGGCTGCCGAGGATGTCTCAGATTCCATAAGGCTCACCCTGGGACCGGATGAGTTCAAGGCCAGATCTTCTTCCGACTCTGAGGAATCCGAGATGATCCTTACTAAGGACATGCTTAAGGAGCTGAAATGCTCGGCACCAATAAAGAGTTCTTACCCGCTGGAGTACCTCCTCAAGCTGGTAAAGTCCCTTACAAGCTCAGACGAGATCAAGCTGAGTTTCAAAGATGACTATCCTTTGAATATAGAGTTCATGTTTGGCCAGTCAAAGGGCGGAGCAGAGAACCAGGCCAAGGGTTCATTCCTTCTTGCACCAAGAATGGAACAGTAATAGGGAAATTTCCTCTTTCTTTTTTCAACAGTCCCCTCTAATGGGAAAATATTACGTACCATGTTCAAGACGAACACGCACCTATGTGCCGGGAAATTATGCGTAAAATTATATCCGGAGTTTTTCGAAAAAATTATGTTTAATGGAAGAAGACGGGCGCGAGGGGATTCGGACCCCTGATCTGCAGCTTAGGAGGCTGCTGCCATATCCAGACTGGGCCACGCGCCCTAA
>JAKAQT010000008.1:0-16798 GCA_021819605.1 Thermoplasmata archaeon | reverse complement strand
ATCTCACATACTTGTATATATTTCAAACTCAAGATCGTACCCCTGGAGATATTCTTGAGGTCTCCATTTGCTAGATGTCCTGCAACAGGATTCTGATTGCAATGCAGCGGCTGCCTGTGCTCCCCCGGTTGCATCATGGGATAACGCCCTGGCGTTCAGGATAAAGATTGCGATCTTATTTCTAAATATTTTAACCTGAGGGATGTGCTGCAACCGCAACATCAGAATGTGTGTTCCCCAGGAAATAGCCCCTGGCTTCTCGCATTATTGGTTCAGTTCCCTGGAAATGATGATCAAAAATTAAGAATAATGTCAATATGCAGTAAATATGAAACTTATGATTGATGGGTCACTTGGTCACATGGATTTTTCGGCAGCACATTTCATTCCAACAATAGAAAAGTGTGCTCACCTCCATGGACATAACTACTACGTAAGTGTGGAGGTTGAGGGTGATCCCGTGGAAGGAGTGCTTATGGACTACGGAATACTGAAGTCCCTGATTAGAAAAGCCATTGAACCGCTGGACCATAGAATACTTGTCCCGGAACATTCCGGCTTCTCCACATGCAAAATTGATGGAGATGTCTGCCTTGTCGCATATGCGGGAAAGAAATTCCAGTTTCCCATTAGCGACGTGTATCTGCTTGACAGGGAAATGAGCTCGAGCGAACTGCTTTCCAGAAGCATCCTTGAAAAAACAGAGAAGGAAATATTCCGTCACGGAAATATCAAAAGATTTGCAGTCTGCGTTTACGAGAGCCCGGGCCAGGGTGCATGCTCGGAAGTGTCCCGATGATTGGCAAGGCTGTATGCCTGCTGTCCGGAGGGATAGATTCCACCACAGTTCTGGCCATCGCCCTCAGCAAGGGGTATGATTGCACAGCCATAAGCTTTGATTATGGCCAGAGGCATAGCAGGGAATTAGAAGCGTCTGCAAGGGTAGCGGATCATTTCCACGTGAAAAGGCATGTGGTCAGGATGAATCTGAATGAGGTTACAAGCAGTGCCCTGACCGGACAGAAGGATGTGGAAACAAGGGCACTGGATCACATAGAGGCAAGCATCCCCAATACATATGTGCCATCAAGGAACATCATATTCCTTTCCATAGCGGCATCAATGGCAGAATCCATTGGCGCAAATAATATCTTCATAGGCGCGAATGCAGTTGATTTCTCAGGATATCCAGACTGCAGGCCAGCTTTCTACAACGCTTTCGAAGAGGCTCTGAACCGGGGAACAGTGGCTGGATCTGAACACCCCTTCAGAATAAATGTTCCTCTGCAATACCTTACCAAGGGAGAGATAATAAAAACAGGAAAGTCAATGAATGTGCCGTACGAGCTGACCACCTCATGTTATCTTGGCAGAGAAAAGGCATGTGGAAAATGTGATTCCTGCCTCCTTAGGCTGAAAGGGTTCGTGGAGGCTGGCATCCCCGATCCGATCCCGTACGAGACTTATCCGGAATTTTATAAAAAGTTTCTTGAAAAAAATTAGTTTTTGGATTTCAGGAAGTCATCAACCTTCTTGCAGTTCTCCTGAACTCCCTTAACTGTCTTTTCCCAGAGGGCCTTCTCCTCGGCAGTGAAATCCATATCGTATATTCTCTCAACACCGTTTGAGCCTATGCTTATGGGAACACCGATGAATATGCCAGATGCACCGTAGTGCTTTGCGTGGTCCCCTTCCAGGTAGGCTGCGCATGGGATGACCCTGTGCTTGTCCTTTATTATTGATTCTACCATCGCGGTGATCGAGATGCCTGGTGCGTAATACGCACTTCCAGTCTTGAGGTAGTTCACTATTTCCCCGCCGCCGAATCTTGTTCTCTTTACAATCTCGTCGATCTTCTCCTTTGAAAGAAGGTTGCTTATGGGGATACCAGAAACATTTGAGTACCTAATGAAAGGCACCATGTCATCACCGTGGCCACCAATGACAAATGCATTGACATCCTCCACCGATACGTTAAGTTCCATTGCAAGAAAAGTCCTGAATCTTGAGCTGTCAAGTGATCCACCAAGTCCCATTATGTATTCCGGCTTCACCCCAGAAACCTTCTGGAAAGCGTATGCCATGATATCAGCAGGATTTGAGACAATCACGACCTTCGAATGCGGGGAATATTTCTTAACATTTCTGGCAACATCTGACATTATCTCAACATTCTTGTTCAGGAGATCGTCACGGCTCATGCCTGGCTTTCTTGCGAGCCCAGCTGTTATAACTATAACATCGGAGTTCTCCATATTCTTGTATGCCTCAGGGTTTGTTGTTGTGAACCCTCTCACATCAACATCTGTGCCCCAGTGCGGGCTTCCCTCCATAATATCCAGGCCCTTCCCCTCAGGAATGCCGTCCACCACATCGAATAAATATACGTCGCCGAGTTCCTTCAGCGCTATAAACTGAGCCACAGTAGCCCCTACATTTCCGGCTCCTATTACTGAAATCTTTTTTCGTACCATGACAGAAAATCACTTATTCAATCTTAAAGTTGTGCCTGTGTGTTAAACTGGTGCAGACCACGGATACATAGAGGCATGATTGTTATTTATCCCCCTGTGCACATATCTGTTCAAGATGTTAAAAATAGTGGAAATTCAGGAAAGATTTCATGAGAAAATGGCACGACACAATGGCAAAAATTAAATAATCTTGAACTTTAAATTAGAGACAATGATTCTTGTATATGATGGGTCTGGCAGCGAGGAGGAAATGCTCACGAAGCTTATGGCTCCCACTGGCATGGAATTCAAGTTGCTGAAAAAACTGAGCGTCCGGATTCTGGAGGAAGCCAGTCCCACCACTTTAATATATTTCGTAGATGGGGAAATGCCCAGTGAGGATGAAAAGCTATTCCTCACCGAAAAAAGAGAATTCCTCCTCATACTCATGTACAGGTCCGTTCCAGAAGTTAATGAGCGGATAAAGTACTCATCAGAGCTAGTGCCAGTAGATCCTGACAACATTGACGAGACACGGGACCGCCTTCGGAAAGCTCTTTCAAGCCATACGGTCAGGAAACTGAGGACAATAAATGATACCACAATATATATGGCCAAGAATGGACTTTACCCTGGAAACACGTATTTCACAAATCCAGACAACACTGGCCTTTTCACATCCATGCTCATCTCAAAGCATATCGACAGGGACAGATCACTTGTTGTCTCACGGTTCAATCTGAGAATGGAGATGCCGGAAATCCTCAATGACAGAAACTTCATCTGGGTAACTGATTCCATCGGGGCGCAACGAAATCGGCCTGTGAATCTTACATTCATTGTGGATACAATAATTAAGAGGATAAATGAGGGATCAACTTACCTGATTTTTATTGATATCTTTGACCTGATGATAGTTTACCATTCCTTCTATGATGTGGCACGCTCCTTCGAATTAATAAAGAGTGCCGCCATGGAAAAGGAAGTATACCTGATACTTGTCCTGGGTGAGGAATCCATGGATCACATCCAGTTTGGACAGATCACAAGATACTGCTATGAGTGGAGCCCAAGAAAGATAAATGAACTGGAGAGATGATGCATTCTTGAAAGCTAGGGAAGGACTTATTGGATTACTTGACAATTTCTTCAGCCAGAAATTCGGGAAATCACTGGTGATCAAGGGGAAACCCGGTGCAGGCAAGACAACTTTTGCACTTGGATACCTTGAGGGTATCCTTGGAAACACTCCCGTTTGCTACCTCTCATCGAGGTTTTCCGATGATTCTCTTTTTGAATCTTTCCCATGGCTCAAGGACGTGTCCATAAAGAACAGGGAAGGAGGGGCACAGTCAGACCTCACATCGGTCAGCACCGATTCCTTGCAGAAACTTGAGAGAATGATCGAAGAGGGGCAGATTTCCAGTTCACTCAATAAGGGCCTGATCCTCAACATAACCGATCTCCTGCCCGATATAAGATCCATCTATGAGTTTGTGGATGCAAATTACGGGAATAACCCCCTGATTGTCATAGATTCCATGGAGGCCCTGTCAGAGAAGTACGACATGAGCAGCCTGACGCTCTTTTCAGTCTTACATTCTGATCTTGTGGAAAAATCCGGAGCAAATATCATTGCAATCCTTGAAGCCAACGAGAACCAGAAGCTGGAGTACTTTTCGGATGGCGTTGTATCAATGGACTACTACGTTGATGCGGATTTCCTTGTGAGGCGGGCCACCGTGGAGAAGCTCAGGGGAGTATCGCTGGGATCTACGCCGGTCTACCTGTACACACTCAAGGATGGCCGGTTTGATCCATTCAAGCAAAACCTCATAATATACCCTGAAACCCGTATTTCTGTTGAGACGGGGAAACCCCATGAGGAATTTGAAGTGTCCCTTGATTCATCCGACCTCCCCAAACTTACTCCAACCGGGGCAAAATCAATTCCCCTTGGATCTGTAATAATGTTTCACAGGAAGGACAATTCAAACGTGGTCAACGATGTTGTTAACCTTGTAAAGAACAATCTCATAAAAAATGCCATTTCAGTAGGCCGCGGCGTCATTGATGCCACGTCCAGCAGCTATGAGACTTCAAGGATACTTGTTAACGTTATGGATCCTGAAACCATGAAACATTACATAACGGCCGAGAAGTCCAAGAGGGCCAACTCGTTTGTCATAAATCTTGAGGGAAAGAGCATTGTGGAGGATTTTCCCAATGACGTCATAGATTTCTTCATGTCATCGTCATCCAGGCCAAACCTCTATTTCTTTTCCACGGATTTCCTGATGTTCACGTACGGCCCAGACTTCTTCGGGGACTTGGTGAATCTCATAAACGGCATAAGGCCCACCGGAGCAACCATAATAATAGCAGATGACGAGTATTACGGAAAAATAAGCCATTACTCAAATCTTGCCATCCATTTCAAGGAAGTGAGCGGTTATGCGCTGATGAATTCAGCCCCCAGAATATCTTACGCTGCCATTCCTGAATATGATAAATCCCACTGGCCGGATATAAAACTTTTCGACATTGTGTGAAAGCAAAGGGAGAACGCTTTTTCCTATTCTTCCCGTATGGCAGTAATTGCTATTTCCCTGATTTCAACATAATGCTTTGAAACATCGAATGAAGCGTCGTCCAGAGTGCATATTGCAAGATCTCTTAGAACCGAGTATGAAATGTCCAGGAGCCTTCTTATTGACTCGTGCATAAATTCTGTTTTGGCCTTTGCTATGACTGCAATCCGATTTCCACTGATCTCAAAGCTTATTGCCGGTTCCCCTGTGAAGCAGACATTCTCTTTTGATGAGAGAGCCTGAAGCCGGACCCTGGTAAAGCAGTCGTTTTCTTTTCCAGCCCCTTCTATCAGCTTGCTAACCTTCTCGGATGGCAGCACTAGAGTTCCCGATGACTGTAACTGATACAATGATCTCAACAGGATAGTGTTATGCATATCAAAAATATGTTTGATCCCTGAAGCAGATTCTGGACCTGCCCCCATGAAAACAGCGTCCAATTTCGGACATAATCTGGTACTTATTCCTGAGCAACTGCATACTGCCTCTGCCTCCAAGTTTTCGTGTGCTCTTTCAAAACAGTTGCGGATTGTGAAAGCTTCATGTGCTGAGTGTTCTCAAGCCAGGCTGTGATCTGCCCACAGGTGGATGCAGCGGTGTGCCTGTTCATTTCCATTGCATCTTATACGAGGTGACTGCCACCTCATAGATGTTAAATCTCAGCCTGCAATGACCATCCATGTTTCCTGTATCAAGACCCAGAAGATTGCGATCTTCGCAGAATATACGTGATCTCGTTGCAGAGAGTGCTATTAAGCCTGAAAAACTCATAATGCCTGTCTTTGTGGATGAGGGGGCAAAAAAAGCGGTTCCCATCAAGTCCATGCCTGGCATATACCGTTATCCACTATCAGAGCTTGAGGATCACCTGCTCTCCCTTCAGAGTTCCGGAGTCAGGAGCATACTGCTCTTTGGAATTCCGGTGAAGAAGGATGATGTGGGCAGTTCTGCGTATGATGAAAACGGCATTGTCCAGAAAGCCATAGACATCAGCAAAGAAAGAACTGACCTTATCACAATTGCCGATCTGTGCATGTGCGAATATACAAGTCATGGGCATTGCGGCGTACTCAGAGGCGATTATGTGGACAATGATGCCACCCTGGATTCCTATGGGAAAATAGCAAAGACCTATGCTGAGGCCGGTGTTGATCTCATAGCACCAAGCGGCATGATGGATGGCCAGGTAGGCAGGATAAGAAAGACACTGGATGACGCCGGATACTCGAGAATCCCAATAATGGCTTACAGCGCGAAATATGCCTCATCTCTCTACGGGCCATTCCGTGAGGCGGCGGAATCGACCCCCAGCTTCGGGGACCGCAGGAGCTACCAGATGGACCCCCGGAACTCAAGGGAGGCTATGAGGGAGATTGATCTGGATGTGAAGGAGGGCGCGGACATAATTATGGTTAAGCCTGCCCTTTTCTACCTTGATGTCATAAGGAAGGCAAGGCGGAAATATTCACTGCCCCTGGCCGCATACAGTGTCAGCGGCGAGTACACAATGATAAGGAACGCAGTCGATGCAGGATATCTCTCTGCAAATGCCATAGAGGAGGCCATAGGATCGATTTTCAGGGCCGGAGCTGACATGGTCATAACATACTTTGCACAGTACCTGGCAGAAAAATTGTGAGATTGCACCATTCGCCGATTTAATATATCAAAAAACAATAACTATTTGGTGATAAAAAAATGGCAGTAACATTAGGACAGAAAGCACCGGATTTCACAGTAAACTCAACTCAGGGCCCAATAACCCTGTCAAATTTTAAGGGAAAATGGGTATTGCTTTTCTCGCATCCTGCAGACTTCACACCTGTATGCACAACTGAATTCATGGCATTTTCAGAGTCCTATGACGAGTTCAAGAAACTTGGAGTAGAACTTATAGGGCTCAGCATTGACAGTATATATTCCCATATCGCATGGCTCAAGGATATAAAGGACAGGTATGGGGTTGAAGTTCCATTCCCTGTTCTTGCAGACCTTGAGAGAGAGGTTGCAACCCAGTATAATCTGCTTGATCCCAAGGTGGGCACAACAGTAAGGGGAGTTTTCATAATAGATCCAAACCAGACTGTAAGGTGGATGATATACTATCCTGCCGAAACCGGAAGGAACATCAGGGAAATAATACGTGTCATAAAAGCCCTCCAGTTCAACTGGGACAAGAAACTGGCCACACCTGCCAACTGGGAACCGGGGAAAGAAGGGATCGCATCAGCTCCAAGCACACTCAAGGACGCTCTTGCAAGAGAAAAGGAAGAGGGTGCAGAACGCTGGTACCTGAAAAGAGTCAAAGCGTGATATTTTGACTCTCTGTGCCATGTATAACATTACCGTCGGGGATAGACACCCCGCAGTAATTTGCGTTGATCTCTCAAATGTCAGCCCATCACTTGTTGCCCTTGCGGATGTGCTATCCAGTGATTATGTGGAAGAAGGCCTGCAGGAGTTCATTGAGGAGTTTTCCAGGACGGATGAGGTCATGCCGGAAGATAAGACTGTCGGGTTTGTGGTCGTTAACTCCACGAAACGGGTTCTCTCATTATCCTTTGCCTCCATTCCAGATGCGCTCGTTAACGATCTTAAAGCAGATGCTGATTCCTTCAGGAAAATAGGCTACGATGTCCAGCTGGACATTGAATAAGAACTGCCTGCGCACCTGAACCACTTTTTCTATAAAAGGTTAAATAAGCAGGTTGAATTACATTTCTATGTTTGATTCACCCATAGAGTGGTTGATCGTTGTGGCGGTCATACTCCTGCTTTTTGGAAGCACCAAGAAGATCCCGGAATTCGCAAGGAACCTTGGAAAAGCCTCAGGCGAATTCAAGCGCGGGCAGATGGAGCTTGAGAATGAAATCAAGAAAGCCATGAATCCGGCACCGGCAACCGCTGATGCCAGCAAGGCTATAGATTATACTGAGATAGCACGCAATCTCGGAATAGATCCTGCAAACAAGACCCACGAACAGCTTACGAAAGAAATCGCTGAGAAACTGAAGCTCAATGATCAATGACAGACGAAGAATTCCTGCCAATTATCTTTAAGAATATAGATGAGTTGCGTTTTCGCCTAGTCCGTATTCTTGAAGTGTTTGGATTCTTCTTCATATTCTTCCTGATTTTTTCCATAAACAGGGTGACGATATTCGGTGTAACATTCCCATTCATTACATTTGATGTTTACCATAATATTCCTGCCCAGTTCCTGAAACTCCTGGAGGCACACATAATACCCAATGGAACCCAGCTGCTTGTATTGAAGCCAACTGACGGGGTGTCAGCAAACATATACACCGCCCTGTTTTTATCCCTCATATTTGCAATGCCCAATATCGTGTACCAGATAGGAAAATTTATCGGACCTGCACTCAAGAAGAGCGAGAAGGAGCTCATCAGGGTGATAACTGTCCCGGCAAGCCTTCTCTTTGCAGCGGGAGCATTAATGGGCCTCTGGTTTGTGGCTCCTGAGCTCTTCACCATATTTCACAATTTCAATATCGGTCTTGGAGCCGAATCCACCATGGGAGTCATGAGCTTTGTATCCTTTCTTCTTCTGTATGTTGTGAGCTTTGGAGTTGCATTTGAGATTCCAGTGTTCATGTATGGGCTTACCAGATCAGGCATGGTTCAGGCTGAAACCTGGTACAAGTACTGGAGGTACGCAATCGTTGGATCACTGATTTTCGGAATGATCTTCTCCCCGGGAGTGCTTGGGTTCACAATGATGGTAATGTCGCTGCCCATGATCGCACTGTATTTTGCAGGTGCCTATTTTGCCATGAGGTACCAGAAAAAATACGGCCAGAAGGAATCAAATACTGTTACGGAAGCGCTCTAATTCGGTCATGGTCAGGCAGCTGGGTGAATAGATCCTGAAGAATAGTGAATCTATAGCCTGCCTGTACTGGCCAACGCGTTCCGCTGGCTTGAGCATGCTCACCAGCCTCGTCTCCATTTTCCTGCAGTAATTTTCGGCATCCCTCATGAAATTCCTGGAATCTATGATTCCTGTTATCATGCCGAACGCCTGAGCCTCCTGTATTCCGAATATGGCACCTGATTTTACTGCGGCAAAGAGCCCTCCCGGATACTTGTCAGGTATCTCGGGAACGAAACCTGTAAGCGAAGGAATCCCGAACTTAATTTCCGGCATCCCGAATTGCGATCTCCTGGAGCTGATTATGAAATCAGAACACAGTGCAATCTCAAGCCCCAGGCCAAGAGCATAGCCGTTTATGGCGGATATGACAGGCCGGTCATTCCTCAGTATTATCCTTGCAATTGAAGTTCCAAGTGAATAGGCTTCCTCCAGATGCATCTTATCGGATATCTTGGTGCAGGAGGCCGAATAGCCAACGGAAAATGCCCTCTCGCCACTTCCTGTGATCATTATGGAATTGTTGTTTCCTGAAATGGCTTCGGTCAGGGCCATCATCATGTCCCTGAGTCCTTCATTGGTAAGGCTGTTGTTCACTCCGTTTGATATTGTGACAACATTGAGATCACCCTCTTTCCTCAGATTAACAAGGGGAACTCTCTCCAGAGACATGAGTGCAAATATGCAGGACTTGACTTAAAAATTGACCTCACATGTAGCGAAATTTCTTCAGTACATTGTGAGATTATACTTCCTGTCCATAGCCTGATAATCTTCCAGGGAAGTGATTTTCAGAAGGTCGGTAAGTGTTTGCATGGCTTTGGAATAACTGTCATCGTATATCTCCCTGCCAAGGATCAGGCGTTTCTGCACCGGATCGTACATGACCTGTTCACCGTGCTTCTTAAGGCAGTGTATGCATTCCGCTGCAGATTCCTCATTTTCCTCAATGTGGGAAAAGCAATCGTCAAACCTTGCAGTCATAGATCATCGCACCTCTTCATGTCAAATTCAGGATACCTGACATTGTACCTATCAATGGAAAGCTGCAGAAGATAGAACAGCGAAGGCAGATAACCATGTTCGCCTGTGTGTCTTTCAAGAAGGTTTTCAAGGCCATGGATTCCTCCGCTGATGGATTTGAACTGCTCCAGTGTTACCTGTGATCTGAGGAGGCTGTCAAGAGCTTTCAGAAACTCCAGATAGTCCTGCAGTTCCGGTCTGCCTCTCCGCTTCAGGATGATTCCGAGATTCCTTATGCTCCTCTGGATCACCTTCTCCGCATCTCCGATATCGCCGTACATTATTGCACTCTTGATTATTTCCATATCACTGTCTATGGACATTTAAATCACCCGAATAATCCATTTGCCATGCTTATAAGGGAGGGCCACCAGATGACAACCACTGAAAGGGCCACTGTTATGAATGCAGAAGCGTATATGGGCACCCTGGCTGAGGTTGACATATCAAAGGATTCTCCAGGAATGGGATCCTTCCCAAACATATACAGAATTATCCTGAAATAATAGAAAACAGAAATTGCGCTGTTCAGTATGGCGATTATGGCAAGCCACCAGAGGTTCCCCTCTATGAGTGACAGGAAAAGAAGATACTTGGCAAAGAAGCCTCCTGTTATTGGGACTCCCGCCAGTGCAAGGAGCATCACTGCGAAGCTTACTGCAGTTGCAGGTGATTTCTTGGCCAGGCCCGAAACGTCGCTGATCATGACATTGTCTTTCTTGATCAGATTCAGCGTTATGAAAGCCCCTCCCTTCATGAACACATAAACGAGAGCATAGAACATTCCTGCCGCAACTGCCACATCAACCACTGCAGAATTTGTGTTTCCCACAAAGCCGACAACTGCAAGCACAAGTATCAGGTACCCCGCCTGCGCTATGCTGGAATATGCCAGGAGCCTTTTAAGGTTGTTCTGAGAGAGGGCTGCAACGTTGCCGTATGTCATTGTCAGTATGGAAAGTATGATGAAGAGATATGAAACATCCCTGAAATCCGAAGAGAAACCCACAAGGAATATCTTCAGTATTACCAGAAAAGCCAGGATCTTGCTTCCGGCAGCAAGATACGCAGAGATGGAGTTTTCTGTGCCATCATAGGCATCAAGTGCCCACTGGTGCATTGGGAATATTGCCAGCTTGAAGCCAAAGCCGATTACGAGGAACACCAGCGAAATGAGGAGTTCCGGTGAAGGTGAAGCTGATTTCAGTACCTGGAGATCAAATGTTCCGGTCTGAAGAAAGAAGAATGAGGCCCCGAAAAGTATGAACGCCGTTGCGATTGTTCCAGTGAAGAAGTACTTTATTGTGCCCTCCAGGTTACGCCTGGATTTGCCAAAGCTTGCGAGCACATATGTACCTATACTAACTGATTCAAATGCCACGAAAAGCGTGATTATGTTGTAGCTGAATGCGGCAAATATCATGCCAACTGAAACAAAGAGCAGAGTTGCGTAGAATACCTCACTCTTTGATTTAATTGCCCTTGTTGCCGGATATGAAATGAGCATTCCAGAAAGCAGCATGACTATGGCGAAGTATATGCCGAAGTCTGAGTACTGGAAAGTGCCGTGAAAGAGGGATTTTCCAACCGGAGAAAGGAAAAATACCATGATCGCAGATATTCCCAGGGCTCCAAAGGAGATCCATGAGATTATGCGCTTATCGATTTTGAAGGTACCCAGGGCAAGGATTATGAAACCCACAAGCCCAAGGAATATCTCAGGCGTGAAGGTTACAAGAGCCTGTGCTCCACTCAGTGAAATTATTGCAGCTGTCATTAGATTATTCCCCCAACATAGGATACGAGTATGCCATAGATCAGGTTTGGAACTATTCCGAGAATGAATATGGCGGCGAATGTCCCAATAAGTATGGCAAATCTGGATGGCGTCAAGTCTGCGATCTTGCCAAGATTCTCATTATAAGGCCCATAAAGCGATCTCTGCGCTGCCCATATGTGATAAGATGCTGTCACTATCATTCCAAGTATCACCAGCAGTATGAGCCAGCCGATTGCTGCAAAAGACCCCACAAGGATTGAGAACTCACCGATAAAACCTGCCAGCCCCGGAAGGCCCAGGGATGCGAGCAGCCCGGCAAGAAGGAATGTGCTGAGCATGGGCACTTCACGGTAGATGCCACCGAGACCGTAGGTTGTTTCCTTTCCTGTGCTCATCTTTATGAAATACAGCGCCGTGAATATCATGGCCATGATGAGCCCATGAGCCACTATCTGGAACATTCCTCCAGCAAGCTCAAGGCTGGCAGTATATTTTGTGCCCTCCAGAAGGCCTGCGCCGAATGAAAGTGTGACAAAGCCCATTGCTCCCGCACTGGCAAATGCCATCATGCGCTTGAGGTTCTTCTGGATCAGAGCTGTGAATGAGAAATAAAGGAGGCTGATGATACCCAGGGCCACCAGAAGCTGCAGCACACTGGTTCCAAGGGAACTGTATATTGGCATGAGTATCCCGAACAGGCCATAACCACCCATCAGGGATAGTCCACCCGCAAGTATAACAGTGCCCGGGTAGGGGGATGTCTCATATGTGTCAGGAAGCCATGAGTGAAGGGGGAAAGAAGGCATCTTCACCAGAAATGCAAATAAGAAACCGAAAACTGCGAAATACCTGAGGGCAGTTGGAATCATTTCAATGTACTTCGACTGCATCAGTGCACCTATCTCGAAGGTGAATACTCCCGTTGCATCATAGTGATATGCGTACACTGTGAATATGGCAAGGAGAAGAAAAACTGAACCTATGTGGGTATACACGAAGAACTTCAGTGAAACATGATCCTTGTTTCTTCCCCCATACTGCGCAACCATGAAGTATACAGGTATAAGCACGACTTCCCAGAATATATAGAAGAACAGAAAGTCTCTGGAGATAAGTATTCCATAGAGCCCGACCTCGGTTATCATGATATATGAATACATTGTCTGGGTGAATTCATGCTTCCCGGCTATGAAAGCCGCGATGAATATTACTATTCCGGATAGTATGAGCAGCGCGTCAGCAAAGCCGCTCACTCCAATGGAGAATGCTATTCCGATGGAGGGTGCAAGATTGTAAACACTCTCTGAACGGAATCCTCCCGACCCGTAGCCAGTGCTGAATCTCAGTATGCTGTATACTATTGTGGCGACGAGGAATATGGCAGTGGCGATAAGGGCATATTCACGCCTGCGGTCCATAAAACCGAAAGAGACCACTGAGGCAAGTACCATTATTATGAAAAGTATGAGAATGAACAAGTTACATCAACCCCGCCAGAAGCATTATGATAAAAACAATGGAAATGCCTATTATTAGAACAACAAAGTAGTTCTCCACAACTCCGTCCTGCAGCTTCCTGAAGAATGAACCAAGACTCAATGTTCCTGACCCCGTCCTGTCCACTGCGTTGTTGTACGCATTCTCAAATGTAGCAATTCCTCCTGATACAGGTGTTATGACTCTCTCAGCAATTATGTTGGTGAACAGTGTGTCAAGGTAGAACTTGTTCTTCGCAAGCCTGTAAAGCCTGTTCTTGCTGAAATCCATGTGTCTCCACCTGTCTGTGCCGTAAAGAACATATGTCACAATAAGGCCGATGGCGAGTAGCGTGATGGGTATAGCCTCAATGTAAATGGGAACTGACGGAACGAAAGCTTCTGGAGTGATGAAATTATAGAAGGGAGTCTGTATGAGGCCAAGTAAAAGTGCACCTGCGGCCAGGATGAACAATGGTATGAGTGCCCAGACAGAGGGGTCCTTCGCATGCTCAGCCAGGTGTGACCGGGGCTTTCCAAGCGAGACCCGGAAGAACATCCTGAAGGTGTAAAGTGTGGTGAGAAGCGAGCCGGTAGCAAGGAATATCCATGGGATAAAACTCCAGGCTGTGCCATAATGCGCATAGTAGAGCCAGGAAGCTGAAATTATTGAATCCTTGGAGAAGTAGCCTGCAGTTCCCGGAAATGCTATGAGTGCCAGCGATCCTATGAAGAGAAGGGTGACTGTCATGGGCATCTTTCTCCACAGCCCACCCATATCCCTTGTATCCCTGAGGTCCATGAGGGCTATGAGTATGGCACCGGCTGCCATGAACAGAAGTGCCTTAAACACAGCGTGAACAACCAGATGGAACATCCCCAGAGGTACAGCAGCATAACCGAACAGACCGCCAAGGCCTATGGCTGCAAACATGTAACCTATCTGGCTTATTGTTGAATATGCCAGGATACGTTTTATGTCATTTACAAATATTCCAATTATTCCTGCAAACACCGCAGTAAAGGCTCCAAGTATGGCCACTGAATAGAGTGCGAACGGTGCAGCTGCGTAAAATATATTGAAGACCCTTGCAACAAGATAGACCCCGGCAGTAACCATTGTTGCTGCATGGATAAGGGCGGAAACTGTAGTTGGACCTTCCATTGCATCTGGTATCCATACGTGAAGCGGGAACTGTGCAGATTTACCTGCCGCTCCGGCCAGAAACAGTACGGCGACAATGCCAAGGGTGTTCTTTCCTATATAGGAAGCAATCAGACTGGCGTTGTTGATAAGGAATGGTATGCTGAGCGGGCTGTTGCTGCCGAGACCTGGAAAACCAACCAGGGAATCGTAGAGAATTGCCATACCAACAAGGAATAGCAGGTCGCCAACTCTTGTCACTATGAATGCCTTCTTGGCAGCAGCTGTGGCATTTGGCTTGAAAAACCAGAAGCCTATGAGGAGGTATGAACACAGTCCCACCAGTTCCCAGAACAGGAAGAATACAACCAGGTTTGAAGCTACCACAAGGCCAAGCATTCCCGCTGTAAACAGGGATGTTTCAGCAAAATACACATGCTTATTCGGATCATTCTTCATGTAGTATAAGGCAAAGAGATGTATCATCAGTGACACAAATGACACCATAAGCGCCATCATTATGGAGAGCCTGTCAATGAATATGCCAATATCTATGTTGAAAAACCACAGGTAATGGTTGTATGCGTATTGTCCGGTAACAACATAAAGTTTTGAGCTGTTTGACACAACCGTTCCGGCATCAACGAAGAAAAATGTTATGATAGAGGCAACCAGTGCTCCGCCAACAGCAAGGGATGCTATGATTCCCGCCAGCGATTTATAACGCTTCCCAACTGCGAGAGCTATTGGGGCACCAATGAGAGGACTTAGAAATATGAACCAACCAGGCCAATACATGTTACCACTTTATCTCCTTCAGCAGGGAAATGGCAATCCTGCCGACCTTTTTATATGTGGCTGTGAGCAGACTGAGGCCCACAACTGATTCCACTGCGCCTATGGCAATGCCAAACAGCGCCATTATGAGTGGATCCACTGAGCCGTAGGCTATTGCCACGGCAACGAGATTGAGAATTGCAGAGTTAATGATTATTTCAAGGGAGATCAGCATCTTAATGCCGATGTTGGACGTCATTACCCCATAGAGGCCGATGACAAAGAGGATAAGGGAAAGCATGCTCACAAGAAGTATCTGCATTAATCTTCCCTCCCTGCTATATAGAACATGCCTATGATTCCGGCCACCAGAATGAGCGAAAGCAGTTCAAATGGTATAAGGTATTTTCCGAACAGCGTGGTTCCAATCTGGGCAATGTTCTGTGAAGATGGGGTGAAGTTGTACCTTATCCTTGCCACTTCAATTCCAAATACAACCAGGAATAGGGCAGCCGCAACTGCTGATAATTTATTATTCAAGTTCCTTACCTCCGCTGAGCATCAGGGTAAACACAAGGAGTGTTACTACTGCGCCCACAAAGACTAAAAGCTCAACTGCCCCTATTATTGATCCACCCAGGAATATGAAGAGTGCAGAGAGCATTACCAGGAAGACCATCAGATAAACCGCAGAATGCGTAAGGTTCTTTTCTGCAACGGTCTTTAGCGCAAGGGGTATCAGGATAATGGCAAACAGTATGAGGACGATGGTATAGATCACTTTATCACCTCGTCCTCAGGCAGTGAGAGCTCTTCCGGGGAATACGTGAAGCTGTTCCTTGTCCTGGCGAGCTCGAATGCGTGCGTAAGGTAAATGGCATCAGTAGGACAGATCTCTTCACAATTGCGGCATATTGTGCAGGTTCCGAAGTTAACATCAGGATATATATGCCTCTTGTTTCTTGGATTATCCCGGTTCACCTTCTGCATTGTTATGCTCTTGTTTGGGCAGACCTGCTCACAGAGGGTGCATCCCACACAGTCGTCAAGGCTAAGAAATATCCTGAACCTGAACCTGTCGGGGTAATCCGGCTTCTCTTCTGGATACTGCACTGTTACTGGTTTCTGAAAAGCGTGCTTTCCCACAGTTACAACTGCCTTTATTGTGCCTATCAGCGGTATTTCCTTCTTTGGTTCCTTAACTTCTATCATAGCGACAACCCCAGAGTTAATATTCCTGCAATTACCAGGTTAATTATGGCTGCCGGCAGGAGATACTTCCATCCCATATTGACAAACCTGTCGATCCTTATCCTTGGAACTGACAGCCAGATTGTGAATGAAAGTATGACCAGTACCATTGCCTTTATGAAGAGATATATAAATCCTGCATCGCCTGAAAAAGGGCCATTGTACGCACCGAGATAAAGGAGAGACACGATCATTGAACCCAGGAAGATGCTTCCGAACATTCCCATGTAGAACATGCCGAACCTCATGCCGGAATACTCGACGGAATGACCTGAAACCAGTTCACTATCGCTTTCACTCATATCAAAAGGAGAATAAGCTGCCCTTGCGATCATTGCAATGAAGAAAACGCCAAGCCCAATTACCTGAGGTATGCCATATGGAATGGACTGTACGGAAATAAGGTTCAGAT
>JAKAQT010000007.1 GCA_021819605.1 Thermoplasmata archaeon | reverse complement strand
GGAAATCCTCATTCTTCTCCTTGGGGACATCCTTCTTAGGGACTTCCTTCTTTGTCTCCTTTTTCGTATCTTTCTTCTCTTTCGTCTCTTTCTTCTCTGATTTCTGATCCTGAGCCATTAAACCATCCTTCAATTGACCGTGTCATTCCACATTGCTTAGTACAATAAGATACTTTCAGTGTGGAATGGCTCCCTTATCCTGTATGGTTATAAATATGTTATCGGAACGAAAAAGTACCATAATTCAATTGCAGCCAAAAAGAGGGTGCCTCACCTGTAAAGTGTGAAGAGGCTGTGATCATCGTGTCCATCAAGTACACCCAACCTTACGAGACTATCAATCCAACCATATGAATAATTTAGGGCAGCAAATGCGTTGATTGGATCGTTATTCTCCATAAAGTGCTTCGCGTCCGAGAAATAGCTCAGTATCATGGTCATCGCACTGTCAGCGAATTCTTTCAGCATTGAATTGTCCGGAACGGCAATTGTGATCTTTGCCAGGGCAGCATTCTCGACTTCAATGTAGCGCTTCACCCTCTGCTTCAGATCAGTTTCAATGTTATTGTGGTCCATTTCATGGCAGACTGCGCACGCTAATGAATTTTTTTGGAAATGCGTGGCCAGCATCATGGCCTAAATAATTACAGATTATTTTCTGCTGCCCTTGCGGGAGGAACCAGCAATGATTTATTTATATACTGCATCAAATTTCTGCCTCGGATGATTGAGACAGAAAAACTTACAAAACGCTATTCTGACGGCAACTATGCCCTCAGGGAACTTAATATTTCTGCCTCGGAGAAGATTACGGCCATCATAGGCAGGAATGGCGCCGGAAAAACAACCCTTATACGCATACTCTCAACACAGCTTCTTCCTACTTCAGGAACTGCCAGAGTTAACGGAATGGATGTGATCACGGAAGCTGGCTCCATCCGAAAGAGCATTGTGAGCATCCCTCAGGAGGCTGCGCCCATTGGCATCCTCACTGCATTTGAACAGGTGAAACTATACCTGGTTGGCAGGGGCATGTCGTTCAAGGATGCTGCGCAGTCAGCTTCCATGGCCCTGGATGAGCTGGACCTTCGGGAGGCTAAGCACTATCCCACTGACACACTTTCAGGAGGAATGAAAAGGAAGATGTTTGTGGCCATGGCCCTAGCCGCAAACGCTGAAGTGGTGTTCCTTGATGAACCCACCACCGGGCTTGATCCCATATCGCGCCTTGAAGTGTGGTCAGCCATTCGGCGTATCGGTTCCACGGTCATACTGACCACCCATTACATGGAGGAGGCTGAACAGCTTTCCAATGAAGTAATACTGATTGACAATGGCCGCTCTCTGGAACATGGTACCCCAGCGGATTTGCTATCCCGATTCAGGGGCAAAATAAGAGTGGAGATCAATGGCCAGTGCGAGGACTGCATACATATAGGCTCCCTGTCCGTAAAGTACGTGAACAGGGAGATGGCAGACAGGTACATAGATATGGGATTTGCAATCAGACCAATAACTCTGGAGGATATTTTCATAAGCAGGGGTGTTAGCATTGAATCTTAAATTCACGTTCCTGCTGGCATGGTACTACGGATTGCGAACCGTTGGAAGGGGTCCCTCGTATATTGTCGCTTCCCTCAGTTCGCCACTCACCCTCCTGTTCATTGTTTTCATAATTTCCCGGGGAACACTGGTCAAATACGCCATTGTGGGTGGCTTCATAGGACTTGTGGCATCTGTAGCACTTTCCAGTGCAGGTGACGCCGCTTTCATGAGGCTTCAGCTCAGGATGCAGGACCTGTATGTGGCCAGCCGGGTGAATCCTTCAGACTACATGCTCGGCCTCACCCTGAGCTATCTCATGTTTTCCCTGCCAGGAATTGTTCTCTATTCCATCCTGGGGTACTATGAGAATGTCTTCACGCTTCCAGATGTACTGGCACTTGCTGGAATACTTGCACTGCTTGTTGTGTCAACATCTTCCATATCATTCATTGTGTCAAGCAGCATAAAACATGTCAGGAATGTGTGGGGAATTGCAGGCATAATGTCCGTTGTGATGACGGTACTTCCTCCCACATTCTATCCTTATACATTCATACCGAAAATAGCCATTTATGCATTATCTGTCACACCTGTAACGCCGGCCGCAGTCCTGACTCAGGGGGCCTTTGGCCTTTCTCCTCTGATGGCAATGGAAATACCCGTGATGCTTGTGGAAACAGTGGTTTATTTCTCTCTGGCAAGATACCTGACCAGATGGAGGGAAAAGTGATCCTCCTCTGGATTCACCTGAACTTGCTGTAGTCTGCCAGAAGGTCCAGAAGCCTCTTCTGCATATCCTCGTCTATTATGCCATCAGTTCTGATTTTCATAATGTAATCTCTGGCTTCCCTGGTGCCTTTTTTTGAAGCAATGGAATAAAGGCTGCCTTTAACTGCGCCTCTCACGCTGTCAGGCAGTTCATCCACAATCTTACCAAGCATGAAATTGAATTCCTCGGTTTTCCGCATGTCAAGCCTTCTTGACTTCTTAGGTCCAGTATCCTTTGGCATGTTGGACCTTTTTTGCATACCATTTCTTGAATTATAGTTCGGTTTATGATAGTTCCTTCTCATTATACTTAATATAGTAGTCAGACAGATTATTTATGGATTTTGGCGAATGCTTCAAGGATCTATGGCCACAGGCACCTTGAAACAGCAAGATCCAGTGACATATGCCAGAGATGCGGGCCGTAAGATTTGACCTTTCTCTGTTCAATGAAATCCAGGATGTAACCTAGCCGTCTGGCCAGAACAACAATATCCTGCCAGTATACCGCAAGTTCATGGGTGGGAACAAGCAGGTGCATGTTGAGAACCGTTCCTGGCCTGGATCGCATCAGAGCCGCAGAAAGGGATTCCAGTGATCTGAAGTGCCCCATCACTATGTAATCAAACCGCATTAAGGGTGAAACGTCCCTGCAGTCCCCCAGAATCGGCATCACCCTGCCCTGAAGCCTGTTAATCTCTACATTCCGCTTCAGGAAGGAATATGATTCTGGATTTATCTCAACTGCATAGATCTTTGAAAGGTGCGTATACTTTGCCAGAGGAAGAGAAAAATAGCCGATTCCGGCAAACATGTCCAGAACGGTGGCTCCATCAAGTGCCATTTTCCCATGCAGTATCCTCTCATTGACATTTCCTGGAGAAAACATTACCCTTGATGGATCCATTGAGTACCGGATTCCGTTTTCCTGATGAATAACCGTTCCCGGCGCCCCGTATACAATTTCCATTTCCGGACGCCTGATGTTTCCCTGGATTCTGCCGCGGTCAATATATATGGAGTTCACGCCCAGAACCTGGGCAATGGACTGGAGCACACTGCGGGAAGGCTTTCTGGAATCCTTGATGATCAGCGCATCTCCCAGCCGTATCCACCTGTCTGGTATCACAGGCTTCCCTGACCTGGCACCGGAGATTTTCCTGATGGTTTCTGCTGGCGGCTTCTGGATGGCTCTGGATTCGAACTCTAATTCCATGGTCCGGTACCCCTGGAATTCTGTGTGCTGCTTCAGAGGGATCATGACAAGATCACCGTCCTGCCTTATTTTCAGGTCCTTTCGAATAATATCCATGGAGAGAAGTTTCCTTACGATTCTCTCAGATTGATATTTATTAACGACAATGCCTGGATTCTTCATTGATTCAACACCCTGAGTGACAGTTTTAACGTGAAAGACAATACGGTAGCCATGACTCATATTAAAATAGGCACAAGGCCAAGCCGTCTCGCTGTCAGGCAGGCAGAGATGGTGGCAGAAAGGCTGACTGCCGCAGGTATTGATGTCAGCATACACAGATTCAACTCATCGGGTGATATGGAAAGAACTACCCCGCTTTACAGGACTCCGGGAACCGGCATATTTGTGGAGGAGATAAACAGGCGGGTCATTTCGGGTGAAGTTGATGTGGCAGTCCACAGTGCGAAGGATCTTCCGGCTAGCCTCCCGGACGGCCTCCAGGCCATATCCGTTCTTCCCAGGGAAAACTTCAACGACGTTCTCATAGCCGGGAGGCCTCTGGAGGAACTCCCGGCCGGATCCCGCATAGGGACATCCAGCCTGAGGCGCATCAAAGAGCTTTCAATGGTGAGACCGGACCTTGATGCGGAAAACATAAGGGGAAACATAGACACACGTGTCCAGAAATACCGTGATGGCAACTACGATGGGATAATCCTCGCAGAGGCTGGAATCACCAGGCTGGGAATCCCTATTGAATATCACCGGCTTGGAACAGAATCCTTCATGCCTGCCCCCAACCAGGGAATAATTGCAGTGGTAGGAATGAGAGGAAACAGTGCTTTTTCCACTGTTGAAAGGCTGACGAATCAGGAAACGCAGTTTGCAATGGAAATGGAGAGGGAGGCCATGCGAAGGCTGAACCTGGGATGCTCCATGCCGGCAGGCATGATATGCACCAGATCCGGCACGGTCTGGACACTCAAGATCAGGCTGTATTCTCTGAACACCAGAGAATACAGGGATTTTGGTTCGACAGTTAGAAACACGCAGGATGTGGATGAATTCACATCTGATATCAGATCGCGGATTCCTCCAGAATTTGGTTACGGCCGGGGCGAACTGGCATGACCGGAAGAACGCTTATTGTAACAAGACCGGAAGGCAAGGCCACCGAAGATATAAACTGCCCGGGAATAGAAATAGTCAACGTACCGGTCACGCGGCTCGAGGAACTGCCATTTGACGCGGGGGAGTTCGAAACATTCAATCCTGAAATCGCCATAGTGACCAGTGCACGTGGTGCTGACACAATCAGATCCAACATTGGTTCTTTCCGCAGCGTTCATACTTACATTTCCATTGGAAAGATCACCAGTAATGCCCTTAAGTCCCTGGGCCTGGATTCTCTTGTGCCCCATGACCAGACCTCCGGCGGGATCGTGGAACTGATCCGGCACAATGACTGGAAATCTCGCAGAATAGTGCTCCTGTCAAGCCAGCAGTCAAACATGGTGGTGCGCGATTTTCTGCTTCAGGAAGGCTATGATTTCAAACTTTTCATTATTTACCGCAGCGTGCCTCTTGACCTTTCCGGCCTCTTGGGATATATTCATGGCGGATGCCTTGGAATAGTCATAACATCATCGCAGGAGGCAGAAATAATACTGAAAGATCAGCCTGTGGCTACGACAATCATGAATACCGGGACAAGGATATTCGCCATTGGAAAAACAACTGCAGATACCATAAAGAAATCAGGATACACGCCAGCAGATCCGGTTGGGAAATCCATACTTAAGGACCTTGTGTGCCAGATAAAGCAAAAATACCTTGAAAAATAGCGGGGAATGGATTTGAACCATTGATCTACGGGTTATGAGCCCGTCGGGATCTCCTAACTACCCTACCCCGCTTCCACAGGTTATCCTATGACCGGATATAATATTTGCCGGTATACAGCTACCCGAATGTCTCTTCGATACGCTTCAGCCTCAGATTCTTTGCATTCTTTTCCAGGTATGTGTAAACTGTCCTCTGCCTGCTGCCGTTGATAAGCATGTTTATGGCCTCGCGGGCGTATTCCACCGATACATAGTCGCCAATAACAGATACTGTGTCTCCATAGACCGATATGCTGGTATTTGTCAGTTCCTCCATGACCTTCCGGGTCTTGCCGCCAGTTCCAATTATCCTTCCCTTGATTTCGGAAATCCTGTGCGAACCGGGTTTGGCAAATTCACGTAGAGAGATGACAATAAGCTGGGAATTCTCCTCGAACAGGAATGATGCCTTCTGTGGACTGAAACCCCTGGCAATGGCCTGAATCACGCTGACGGAAAGTGCTGCCTTGAGCGGATCTCCCTTCTGGGTGACGGTCACGTCCCCTTCCCTTGAATCTATTTCCAGGGCTATTTCTGCCTTCTCTTCCAGTTCCCTCTTGGTGTCACCGTTCCTCCCTATAAGAACTGCAAGCCTGTCCCTGGGGACCCTTATTTCCCAAACATTTCCATCGGTAACTTCATCCATGCTGCAGACCTCATTTCCCTATGAATCATCATAAATAAACCTATTCTCCGGCATCGGCACCCTTCACGAATCTCAGCAGATCCTCATATGGCGCTTCGACACCCTTCTTGGTAAAGAATATTGATATGTTCCTCACATCCCTTTCCAGGAAATAGTCCGCAGCGGGATGTTCCCTGGAGACAGACTGCCCAACGTCAACAATATACGCATGTTTTCTGTGGTAAAGTATATTATATTCGCTCAGATCCGCATGCACCAGCTTTGCCTTCTGGTACAGGGTGCGCATGAAACCGCGGACCTCGCTGTATACATTATCAAAATCGCAGTCCGCATCTTTGAGCCTTGGTGCGGGAGTGGCCTTCGTCCCGATGTAAGACATCAGGAGCAGGTTCTTGTGAAAATCGTAAGGACGTGGGCAGAGAATCCCGTTCTTTCTCATCTCGTGAAGGTTGGTGTATTCCTTCTTGGCCCAGATGTATACAATGTTTGACCTGTTTATCCTTTCCCTTGCAAAGCGGTAGTCACCCTCAATATATTTCCAGATTGTGGAGAATCGAAGAGTGGAAAGCTTGTATATTTTAAGAACAAGTGGCTTCCTGTCCTTTATGACCTTGAAGACAACCGATTCCTTACCTGCTGAAATCGGGAAATCCACATAATCTATGTGCTGGCTGCTCATGAATTCGTAAAGCGCCTTAATTGTCCTCCTGTCAAAAACAAGATCGGCAGTCTTGCGATCCATGTCCAGGTGGTGAAGAAATTCACCTGATTTCAGGAGCTGATCAAGGGCCGATTCTTCAGGCATAATGGCCTACTTGAAAATATTTATCACGTCTGGAAGCAACCTGTTCCTGCTGAGATAATTTGCCTGAGTCTGTGTATATCGGTATACGACATCTGCTTTTTCGTTCTGGAACGGCCAGGGCTTCACAATTACGAGATCGCCCTCCCTTATCCACATCCTCTTTTTCATCTTTCCAGGAATTCGGGAACTTCTGGTAAAACCGTCTTCGCACATTACGTTGAGCCTTGACGCGCCGGACAGTTTCTCAACTATTCCGAACATCTCTCCCCTCTTCTTGTTGGGAAGAATCGTTCGGGTAGTCAGATCTGACTCGTCAAGGTTCTGTTGATTTTGATTTGGATCCATATGGGATTGAGTATATGTTATACACTCATATAAACATGCTACAGCCCTGAATTTATCACTGGCTGACCGGTTCAGACTAATGAAAGCCGGAGGAAATGGCTGTGTATGATGCCTTGCTTTCCACCAGGCAACTTAAAAGGTTGTTTTCGGATTGGAGCCCTGTGAATTTACAACAGCAGCCGCAACGTGAAAAACTCACGCAAGCGGCAGAACGTGTACGGGAATTTCCATCTTGAGTTGTCTGGTTAAAATGTTACTTGTTCCTGATGGATATTCTTGGGGTTTCCGTTGTCCTGCGTGGCATGTTTATTGGAAATTCGCCTAAAAATATGTAAAATAAAATCGCCCAAAATGAAAGTACAATAATAAAAGTCATACAAATATCAGCAGCTATCAACATCATCCCTGTTAACTCCAGCATTACCACGATTAATGCGGCATTAAAAATGCCCATTGTAAACAGAAATACGTTACGAACTGCTATTTTCACAGGCATGCTCTCAGACTCCTTTTAATCCAAGTCCGCCACGGAGTACCAATGGAAAAATGATTGCAAACGCTGGGGAAAAACGTACGCCATGCCACTATACTTTTTCCTCCTTGTGCTTTCCATTTTTGGCAGATAAGATATAATTTTTGCCCCTAATAAATATTATGTTTCAGGCGTAAATTGTCCCTCCGCTGTGCCCACAATTCGACGGGATCATGCGGTACTCAGATGGGATCTGCCTGCATAAGCCATTCCTGTGGCTACCTCTCCCGGCTTTCGCGAGGAGACTTTAACTTAAAGGTTGCTGGAAGAATCTCCACGGGCTTGAATTACCCTGAGCCTAAAGATACTCTGTCTTCCATGCTGAGCTCTCAGGCTTTACGGATGCAGGCACGCATGAGCAGTATGCTGTCCGCTCTGTTTCACTTCTGTCTGCCGGCGGACACTGCAATACGATGGGAGAAATCAAAACCTTTCGCTTGCTTTCATCCCCTCTTTTGTGAAGGGGGCTTCCCGCTTGCATATGTTAAATTACCTGACAAATATGGGGGCACCATGGATGAACCGGTTACGCTGGAGCACGGCCAACTTCTCACGCTACTCTTCACGGCTACGCAGGAGAGCCATCTGAACCTTGGCCCACTGAAGGAAGTCGCATCAATATTTTCAGGCCATGGTGACAGGGAGGAGGAAACCATGGTTCCCGTGCTGGAATTCTTCAGGGCCATCACCGGCCATGAGAACTTTCCGGACATTGATTTCCTCAAGGCTAAGGCAGATGAGTTCAGGACCGAGGAGCCAGTTATGTTAAGGGAACATCGTGAAATTATGGATATTCTGGGCAGAATGGAAAAGGAAGGCGGGGCTGTACAGCTGGTGCTTGAAAACCTGTCCGCATTCATGGAAAGGCATTCCAATATGGAAGAGTATTATCTTTATCCGCTGACTTTTCATGCGTGTTCCCTGATTGACAGCCTCTGACCTGCAGGCTTACTCAAAGTTATATTGAATAAATCATATAGCTGTTGCGGCGTGAGAAAGCCAGGGCACTCCTGTGTGCAAAAATCATGATGAGGGGTGCTGGAAACCCCCATGAGTGCTGGTGCGAAATTCTGATCGGCTATTGCTTTATGTTCAGGCTCTTGATGTTGAAAGATCTTGCTACAGCGTCCCTGAACAGCTTTATGTTGCGGCCTTCTTTCCCGATAGCCTTCCCTACCTCTCCCTGCTCCACGGAAACAAGGATATCGGTCTGACCCTCTTTCCAGTCAACAATAACCTCCCTGACTTTGAACCGGTAAAAAATGTTCTTCACGAAGGTTACCAGATCCCTGGAAGATTCGGCCACGAGAATGTGCTTGTTGATGTGCTCCCTGAGTTCTGTGATTATGTTTGGGTTCCTCTTGAATAATTCTGATAGTTTACGCTCTCCCACTATGAAGAGAACCATGTCCTCGTTTTCCATGCATTCGCGCAGCTCAACATGGCCTACTTTTTCAAAGAGGGCAATATACCGCATTATATTGTTGTCGATTGTGACTTCTTTCATTTCAACACTGTTCCAGATTCAACAGACCTTGAATTATAAGGGAAAATAAAAGTTTATTATAAAAAGTTCCCTTCATTGTGACTTTCCTGATGGACGATAGACAAGATTCACTGCACCGGTTCCAAGCGTTATGGGCTGTCCAACTATGATATTCTCTGCTACTCCTGTAAGCGGATCAACCTCTCCAAGCAGGCCTGCCCGCAGAAGATGCTTTGTTGTTATTTCAAATGCTGCTCTCGCCAGCACGCTGCTCTTTCTTCCCGATATGCCCTGCCTTCCCACTGCCCTCACTGAGCCCCCAAATGTCATCATGTCTGCAACGAGCATCAGATGCCTTTTGTCAACCTCGAGACCCTGCTCGCTCAGCGTCCTCAGTGCCTCGTTGAATATGGCATTCCTGGCCGCCTCCACTCCAAGGACTGTACTTATCTCTATTATATCGTTGGTGTAGGTCCTGTTGGCGTCAACCTCGTCAACCTCAAGAACCTCCCTGAGATTGGATCCCTGAGTATAGAGAATCCATTTCTTGGTGGGTGGATCGATCCTTGCTATTGCCCTCTTAATCCCCTGGATACCTTTTATGGTGGTTGTCTTCAGGTTCTCCTGTACCTGGTAAAGCCGCTTGTAGGATTCCTGCTGGGGCTTGAGTATGATTTCGCTGTCATCCTGATTCATGATGGTTATGCCCTTCATCTTTGCCAGGGCATCGATGAGATCCTGGGTATTCACAAGCCGTTCCTTCATCCTTGAAGGTTCTGGCTTTATTGCAAGTGTCATCTGCTGGATATCTGTGATTATTGATGCAACGTCAAGAATTGTGGTGTTTTCAAGCTCCTTGACAACCTTCATTACAACTTCCTCATTTTCCTCGAATTCCGGCTTGAGGTAAACTGTCATGCTGGGTGTGCTTGGAATTCTCCTTGCGTCCACTATCTCTATGAGCCTTGGAAGGCCCAGAGTAACGTTCATTTCCCTGACACCCGCAAAGTGGAAAGTTCTCATGGTCATCTGTGTACCTGGTTCCCCGATACTCTGTGCGGCTATGATGCCCACTGCTTCATGGGGATCGATGGATTTCTTCTTGAGGTCATCACCGATCCTGTCGATGAGCTCTTCAAATTTCTCAGGCGAAAGATCCTTCCTGTATTTCACCAGTTTCTCAGCAATTGATACAGGGATGCCCATCTTCTTTTTGGAGGCAATTTCCAGTACATCCCTGACGTCCTGGGGCAGGGTGTCCCGGTATGCTGGCTTCTCCTCAATCTTTATGGTTGGGAGCTCCACAATGTCAAAATCTGCAAACTCCTGTATCTTCTTGCCCTTCTTCCTGAACTGAGACAGCGGCATGGGATCAATTAACTGGCTTGAATCCACAAGAAGGACTGTCTTCATCTCATTCTTGTTCTTCAATATTATTTCATCTGAAGGCTTGAATTCCTGGGTTCCTGTAAGTCTCAGACGGTATGTGAAGAATTTCTTGTCCGTTGTTATGTATGCATCGGTGATATCTGCTGATATTTCAGCATCCACAGCATATTTGCACGGGGCTTTCTTCTTGAGCGTCTCCATGTTCTTCTTTGTGTCCTTGAAAAGAATAACTGTCATTGTTCAGCCTCCTGTTCCAGGTCGAATGCATTGTAGTCCACGTCCACTGTTTCTCCGCGATCGCTTCTTGTCGGGTCAACTCCATCCTCCCCATACTTGAACTGAATGACAGCCCCTATGGTATCCTGGACCCTGAGATCATCATCCACCTTGAGATCCTCGAATGCGTTTATGAGTCTTCTTTGCATATATCCGCTCCTTGATGTTCTCACGGCAATATCCACAAGACCTTCCCTTCCTCCAATACTGTGCATGAAATACTCCAGTGGATTCAGACCCTCCTTGTATGAGGACTGAACAAAGCCTCTTGCCAGAGCGCCTATATCGTTCACCTTGAAGTGCGGAAGTGTTCTCCCGTAATATCCCCTGTTGAGCCTTCCTCCTCTGACGGACTGCTGGCCCACCATTCCTGCCACCTCAGAAATATTAAGCATTTTTGCTCTTGCTCCAGACCTTGCCATTATGACCGATGGGTTGTTGAGACCAAGGTATGCACTTGCTATCTTTCCGGATTCATCCCTGACCATACCGGTTGTGGATAGAATTTCAATCTCAAGCGTGTCCTCCACTGATCTTCCTGGTGCTGGCTGAAGCTGGCCCTGCCTGTAAGTTTCTATGAGCTTGGTTGCCCTGTCGATTGCCTGTGCAGATATCTCAGCAATCCTTGATATTGCGCTTTCGGGTATGTCATAATCTGATATTCCTGTAGAAAAGCCCCTTACACTGATGAAACCCACTGCCAGCCGTGTCATCCTGTCAATGAATCTTGCAGTTTCCGCAGGCCCGTATTTCCTGAAAATCTTGTCTATGATCTCTCCCGAGAATGATCCTATGGCTGCCTCATCAATTGTTCCATGGAGCATCTTTCCGTCAACGATATACACAAGCTTGTCAGCCGGATCGTTTTCGTATTCACATTTCTCCTTGGCACCGGTGCAGAGCTTGCTTGTGAACTGCAGATTCAGCCCCTTTGGCAGAATTAATGAGAAGATATCCCTACCAGCATAGAATTTCTTGCCATCCTGGATGACAGGTTCCGGCATTGATTCTATGTCAAGGTAACTCAGTATGTGGACTGTCTCGTCCTCGGGAATAAGAGGATTATTGTGGGTCAGGAGGAAAAGGGATGTAATGTGGTCATGTATCCCACCAATAATTGGCCCGCCGAACCTGGGTGACATGATCTGCTCCTGGACCTTCATTATGATTCTTGCTTCAGCCCTGGCTTCTTCCTTCTGGATTATGTGGAGATTCATCTCATCCCCGTCGAAATCAGCATTGTATGGAGTGCACACGGCAAGGTTGAACCTGAATGTCTGCCCATCAAGTATCCTCACTGTGTGCCCCATCATGGACATTCTGTGCAGGGAGGGCTGCCGGTTGAACAGGACAATATCGCCCTCAGTGAGCTGCCTTTCAACAACCCATCCTGGCTCAATTCTCTTGCTGTTTTCTTCGGCATTCTGAGCCGTCAGCTTGATCCTTCTTCCATCAGGCCTTATGATGTAGTTCACGCCTGCGAGGTACTTCCCGAACTCATCTCTGGGCTCCGGGCCCCTCTTAACGAATTCCCTTATGCTTTCAACGTTGAAAACGTTCACAGTCACAGGAACAGTGAGTTCCCTTGCGGCTTTCTCCGGAACTCCTACCTCATTTATGGACAGGAATGGCTCCGGTGAAATGACTGTTCTTGCCGAGAAATTGACCCTCTTTCCTGACAGGTTGGAACGGAATCTGCCCTCCTTTCCCTTGAGCCTCTGGACGAGAGTCTTGAGGGCCCTTCCAGATCTGTGCCTGGCAGGGGGAATTCCAGCTGTCTGATTGTCGAAATATGTTGTTACGTGGAACTGAAGCAGGTCCCACAGGTCCTCGATTATGAGTTGCGGTGATCCGTTATCCCTGCTTTCCCTGAGTCTCTGGCTGATCCTTATTATATCCACAAGCTTGTGTGTGAGATCATCCTCGCTTCTCTCACCGGTTTCAAGCGTTATGGAAGGCCTTACATTTATTGGCGGTACCGGAAGCACGGTCAGAACCATCCATTCCGGGCGGGCCACTTCGGAGTTCAGGCCGAAGAAGACAAGATGATCATCTGGAATTCTCTCCATTCTCTCCCTTATTTCCTTTGGAGTGACCTTTATTCCCTCTTCCCTGAAGGTTGTGGGCTTGTCCAGAATTATTTTTGTCTGCTGGGTTCCGCAATGTGGACAGACCATCCTCTGTGAGGCTTCGTCGGTAACCTTCTTTGACATCAGCCCGATTATTTCTGGGTCAGAAGTTGAAAGAGAAAGCTGGTCAAACTTTTCCCTGTAGCTCCTTATCTCATCATCTGTGAGCTTTATCTTGCCGCATGCCTTGCAGGTTGCGTCCAGCAGTGTCTTCAGTTCCTTTATGAAACCTATGTGAACCACCGGCATTGCAAGTTCAATATGCCCGAAATGCCCCGGACATTCGTCAACCTTGCCACCGCAGGTTGCGCATTTCAGTCCCGGCTCGATAACACCCATGTGTAGATCCATGAGCCCGCGCTCAATTGGATATCCGTCATCGTCGTAGGTATCTGCTGTAATCACCTTCACCTGCGACATTTTCCTGATCTCCTCAGGCGAGAGGAGAGCAAACTGGATCTTGTAAATTCTCTTTGATATTCCACCGGTCATTTCAAATCACCCAATATTAATCTCATCATAACACCCATTGAGCTCAGCTCGTCCCTCATCAGCTTGAAGGCATAACTTGTTTCAACCGGATGTATATTTCCTGTGTTTCCACAGACTGGGCAGCGCGGCATCCCTTTCTTTCTGTCCAGTATTGCAATGTGGCCGCATTTGGGATTTCCACACACATAGAGAATGGTTCCATCGCTCTGGTCCAGAAGCCTGTCCTTTATGACCATTGCCGCACCATGTGCTATGAGTGTATCCCTCTCCATTTCACCGAACCTCAGACCTCCCTGTCTGGAACGCCCTTCTGTTGGCTGCCTGGTGAGTATCTGCACAGGTCCCCTTGACCTGGCGTGGAACTTCCCTGCCACCATGTGATGCAGTTTCTGGTAGTAGATCACTCCGGTGAAGATTTCAGCATCAAACTTGCGTCCCGTTATTCCATCGTACATGACCTCGCTGGACGACTGCCTGAAGCCGTATTTTATGAGTCCGTCTCTCAGGCTCCTTTCGGGCTCTCCGCTGAATATCGTACCGTCGATTATCTCTCCCTTCATTGAGGCGATCTTCCCTCCAATCATCTCAAGGATGTGCCCAACTGTCATTCTTGAAGGAATGGCATGTGGATTAATTATGAGGTCAGGGATTATGCCGTCCTCTGTAAATGGCATGTCCTCCTGTGGAACCACTGCACCGATAACACCTTTCTGCCCGTGCCTGGATGCGAACTTGTCGCCAAGTTCAGGTATCCTTTCGCTCCTGACCCTGATCTTAACGACCCTGCTGTTGCTTTCTGAAACCGTTAATATAACATTGTCCACAAATCCTTTCTCATTGGGCCTCATGGTTATGGAAGATTCCCTGCGTCTCTGAGGTCCGAGCTTGTCTCCGCCCTCTTCCAGGAATCTTGGCGGGGATGTCTTGCCCACAAGCACCTCTGAACCCTCAACATAGGATTCAGGATATATTATGCCATTCTCATCCAGGTTCCGGTAAAACTCCTCAGCTCTGGCCCCTAGGACATCATGGGTCGGAATTTCGAACTTGTCCTCCTGGCCACCCGGATAACGGCGCTCCTCTGCGCTGTATGTCCTGAAGAATGTGCTCCTGCCCAGTCCTCTTTCCACGGCAGCCTTGTTGAATACAAGTGCGTCCTGAATGTTGTATCCCTGATACGACATGATTGCTACAACAAAATTCTGCCCAGCAGGCCTCTTATCGTATTTTATGAAATCCATTATCTTTGTCTTCACGAGAGGAATCTGCGGGTAGTGAAGCACATGGCCCCTTGTGTCTGTCCTTATTCTGAAGTTTGTTGAGGCCAGCCCGATGGACTGCTTGGTCATGGCTGCAGCCATTGTGATCCTTGGAGATGAATTATGTTCCGGGTATGGAGTAACTGAAGCCGTGACACCAAGAATCAGCGATGGGTCAACTTCCAGATGCGTGTGTTCCTCTGTGAGGATTTTATGAGATTCAAATGTGTTTCCGCACTGATCGCATCTCAATATTACAGGGGAATCCGCTTCTGAGCCTTCCCCGGGATTAACCCATGTGAGCTTGCTCCTGTAAAGGTATGCATTGCAGCGGGGGCATCTTTCCGGGAAATCATATGCATAGACTGCTATGTACAGATTCTCCTCCTCTTCCGCGTCAACGAACTCAAGCGCTCCGCGCCTGATAAGGTCCTCCACGGCAAACTCGCCATCGTTCAGCTTGTTGAGCATATCAGTGTTGATCACGGTGTTGCCGTTCTTCAGTACAAGAAGAGGGCGCCTTATTCTTCCGCGATCACAGTTAATGATAACTTCTCTTGTTGATCCATCATATCTAACGTTAACCTCGTTGGAGAGTTTACCTCTTCTTCTCTCCTCCCTCACCTTCTGGGTGAGTTCCTCCGGATTCATGTGATATCCAATAAGGTCACCGTTCAAGTAGACCCTGCCAGCATCTGGATTCTCGCCTTCCACATCCTGGACTTCCATACCCCTGAGTGTCTCCATTACTATTGTCGGGTCAATACCCTCAGTCACGTTGATGATCAGCGCAGCATTCTTCACAAGGCCACAGTTCTGACCCTCAGGTGTCTCGTTTGGACATATCCTGCCCCACTGTGTGGGGTGAAGGTCCCTGGCCTCAAAGTGAGGCTGTGACCTTGTAAGAGGCGATATTATCCTTCTCATATGGCTTATTGTGCTGACATTTGAAACCCTGTCCAGCAGCTGTGATACTCCGGTTCTTCCACCAATCCAGTTTCCTGTGGCCATTGCGTGGAGTATCTTCTGTGTCATGAGGTCCTGCCTTACAGCAGGTTTCAGGCGAATTCCCTTCTTCCTGTTGTAGGTTCTCTCAAGCTGGTACTTCAGGTCCTTCATAACAGCCTGGAATGCATTCCTGAAAAGTTCATCCAGAAGGTCTCCTGCCAGCTTTACCCTCTTGTTTGCAAGATGGTCCTTGTCGTCCTCCTTTCTTATGCCCAGGTGCAGCTCAAGGAGAGATCTTGCCATTCTGCCAAGGTATATGGCTTTCTTCATCCTGTCTTCAGGAGAATCGCCCAAATGGGGAAGGAGAGACCTGTCAAGCATCTGCGATACTTTCTTTTCCCTGAATTCCTTTGCCTGGCCGGCTGCAAACCTCTTTTCCAGGTACGCTATGGCATCTTCGTTGTTGTTCACTCCATTGGGTGGGAAAATCTTGGGGTTTCTTGCTTCCTCAAGATTTGCATATATTATTGGCTCCATTGCCTGTGCCGAGGCTATTGCATTGTGAACGTCAACATCTTTCTCCATGCCAAGTGCCTTCATCAGAATCACCAGGGGTATGGCACCAGCAACGCTGGGAATGGAAACACTGATAATGCCGTCATTTCCTCTCTCCATGGAGGTCAGTGCCCTGAAGCCTGATTTCTGCGAGAATACCTTTGCCACTTCGACTTTTGCCTCGTACTTGTCCTCGTATTCCACGAGTATTTTGTTTGGAGCCAGATCCTCAAGGGAAACTATTACCCTCTCTGAACCTCCGATAATAAAGTAACCGCCAGAATCATCCGGATCTTCGCCCACATACTGAAGCTTTTCACGTCTTGTAGCCTCAACTGGGCCGTTGTTTTTCTCAATGTACTGGTCCAGGTTGTTTCCCGTAAGCGTACACACCCTTGACCTCACCATAACGGGAATGTCGCCGATTTTGATGTTCTCCGGCTCCCTTTCAACACCGTCCTCAACGACCCTGACCCTGAGGGTTATTGGAGCCATGTAATTGAGGTCCCTGAGCCTTGCCTCTGTGGGCGTGATCTGGTTTGACGCGCCAGAGGCTTCCTTTATTTCAGGCTTATCAGCCCATATGGTGGGTTCACCAACGTATCTTCCCTTCTCCCGAAGTCTCCCGAAGTATACCTTAATTTCACGACCACCGGTCTTGCTCTGGTCAAGAACCATAACTCCCGGTTCGTCGTCGTCAGAGACCTTTGTCTCATCAACTATCTGCTGCATTATGCTATCAGGGTTCCCCACTGTAGCAATAAAATTGTTGTATGATTCGATCAGATGGCTTACGACACTTTCATTCTTGAAAAAATATTCAACCAATTCCTTCATTTAAAAACCTCGCTGGTAATGACCCTATAATAAGTAGAGTATCCCATGGTGGGACTTCTTCTGACGATTCTGATAATCGTACCGGTGTCGAGCGGTCCATGAATCTCTTCCAGTGCCTTTATTGCGGGATCACTCCTGCTTATTTTTGGTAATAGGTCCTTAGCTATTTCTAACTCCTTTAAAACCTTATCTTCTTCACTCTTTGGAACCACATGGTGTTCCGGTACCAGATCGTGCTGCAGCACATTGAATTTTCCCATTCCTTTTCACCCCATTTACGGGCCCGGGGGGGTTCGAACCCCCGACCACCTGGTTAAAAGCCAGATGCTCTACCTAGCTGAGCTACGGGCCCTTGACATCGATGCCTTCGTGAATATGGATTTTGCTTATAAATATTGGCAAAAGTGTGAGTGAAATATTCCTGGAAAAATTATGGATGCCTCAGTCCCTCGATCGGGCAAGGAAGAATGAAGCAAGGGCCGGAACTACCACCCATATTATGCCGACAATTACCACTGAGGCTAGGGTTATGCCAACACTTGAGGCTAAAATGCCGGAACCCACCCCCAGAATGCTTCCATATGAATTGGTATGGTAATCAAGCACAAGTGTCGGGAAATATGCAGGAGATAAAGAATTGAGGATTATAGTGTCCACGACTCCTGATTTAACAGCGAGATTTGCATGGACCTCGAAAAGAATTATGTCCATGAGCATACTCCAGAATATTACCATGACAAAGAACAGTCCGATACCTATGCCCAGTATTCCACCCTGAGATTTTACAAATTGAGAGACAAAATAAACAATTCCCGCAAAGCCTATGGCCTCCACGGTATAGCCTAAAAGTATGCTTGCAAATGAAGAGGCAGAAAGTGCGGTATCAGTATACTTTAGGACCAGAAGATCGGTAAGGGCCAACGCGATGAATATGGCAGCAAGGAAACTGAGAGCTCCACCTGTAAACCTTGAAACCATTATCCTACCCTTTGTCACGGGTCTGGTTATTATGGATTCAAGAACTCCGGACGCCTTGTCTTTTCCGTAATAGAAGTAAGCGGAAAAAATGCCAAGAATAGGAATGAGAAACTCGTAGGGCAGTTGAAGTATGCCCTCAATCTGAGAAGATGCAGAGGAAGAGGAATAAAAAGTTCCAGCGTAGGCTACAGTTTCATTTTTCGGAGTAGAAAACAATTCCACAATTATTAGAGCATTATTTGCGGTTCTATTCAAGGGGAGGGAGAATATATCAGAGTGAAATCCACCCACAGTCCTCAAATATGTCATCTGTGATTCTGGCATGGGAATACCATATCCGGTTGCATTGGTGACAAAATAATAAATATCCTCATTAGACATTGGCTTCCCGCTATCAGAGTTGTAATAAATTAGAAGATTGCTTTTAATCTTGCTTGATTCATTTGCAACTTTTAAAAGATAATAAAAGGAATGGTTCACAAGGTTTAGTCCTAAATTAGGATACATGGCTGAATAAATCGAAGACGATAAATTGTTGTTGCTGTAATAAATAGGAACATAAATTAATGAAGTATTAACATCACTAATATATTCGCTTGAATAATAATAGGCAGAATAATTTGACTTTGAAGAAACTGTTGCATTGAAATATCCATTGTTATTTGTGCTTCCGTTAATGTAAATTGGTGTCGCGTTTTTTGACGAACCAGAAACAAAATCACTCCCAGAATTTGATAGCCAAGTTACTACATGAAGTCCATTCACTGGCTCTCCATAACCATTAACAGCGAAGTCTACAACTTTGTACGTACCGTTATTGTTATAAACCGCAGGCAAGACGTATGCAGTACTGCTTGGGTTTATTAAAGTTGAGCTACTGTTTCCACTAACCGATGCATAGGCTATCCCCACGGTGGCCAGCACAATCAGCACTATCATAACGATGGTGAATTTACCCGTCAAAGTTCTTCTGAGATCGTATATGAAGTCCCTCATTTTCCACTCCCCACCAGTTCAAGGAAATAATCCTCAAGCCCTTCGCTCTCTGTGGATATTGAAATTACCCTGTAACCTGCCTTGAAGAGGGCTTCAGTGACCTTATATACCTCATCGGATGGGATATTGAGGCTGCGCAAAGTGATCTCATTGCCGCTGTTTTCAGGTTTTCCGAACTGCTGAAGCAAAGATACAGCATTGTCGTCAGCCTTCTGAAGCACTATTTTCACGGATAATTCACCAAGGTTGCTGAGCTCAGATCTCTCAACAACTTTCACTATCTCACCGCGTTTTATTATTGCAATCCTGTCTGCAACGTTTTCCAATTCCGAAAGTATGTGAGAAGAGAGGAAAACAGCCTTGCCCTCCTTCTTGAGAGACAGCATGAAGTCCCTCATGTTCTTCACTCCTTCCGGGTCTAGGCCATTCAGAGTTTCGTCAAACAGGAAATTATCAGGGTCGCCCATCATGGCAGCAGCTATGGAGAAACGCTTCTTCATGCCCTGAGAATAATCCTTCAATGGCCTCTTTCGGGCATCCCATATGTTGAATTTCTTCAGGAGTGTTTCTGCCTTTGTCTCAGCCTCCTTGGGCGGAATCCCATAGAAGCCTGCATAATATTTCAGAAGCTGGACGGATTTGCCGGTTGGTTCGAAGTTCGGGAGTTCGGGAACCCATCCAATGTGCTTGGATGCAGCAACTTTCTCCTTGACGATATCCTTGCCGTTGACCAGAACCTTTCCGCCAGTGGGGAAGATGATACCGCAGACGATTCTAATTGTCGTGGTCTTTCCGGCTCCATTCAGGCCGGCAAATCCCATTATTTCCCCGTCATTTATCTCAAGGCTGAGGTTCCTGACAGCAGGCGGTTGGTTCCGTGAATACTGTTTTATAAGATCGGTGATCTGGATCATTCATTGCTTGATGTATAAACTATATAAATAATTTGACATAAAATATAACATATTTCTAATATCCTGCTGATAATATCAGTCAGCCATGGCAGGAAAACTCATAATACCAATGATAACGCCGTTCAGGAATAACCATCTTGATCGGGACGCCCTTGATGCATTTATGGTATATGCTGCAAAGAATGGGTTCAGTGGACTTTTTGCAGGAAGTTCCACAGGCGGGATGGCATCCCTTTCCTTTGAGCAGCACCAGGAATTTCTCCAGTGGGCGCTTGAATTAAACCATGGACTTGAAATGTTTGCCGGCATAACGAGGAGCAGTCTTGTAGAGACCATTGAGATGGGAAGGATAGCGGCGGACCTTGGCTATGAGAAGATTGTTGCCATCAATCCCTACTATCACAAATACAGCCAGGATTCCATCGTAAGATTCTATGACTCAATACTGGACGCATTTGATCTGGATGTTTATGCTTACAATAATCCATCCCTGAGCGGAACGGAAATCCTGCCCCAGACTGTTTCCAGAATCAGGAAGGAACATGACAACCTTAAGGGCATAAAGGACAGCGGGAATAATCTTGAAAAATTCTCTGAATTCCTGAAGATTCCAGGGC
This sequence comes from Thermoplasmata archaeon, assembly GCA_021819605.1. GTDB lineage: Archaea > Thermoplasmatota > Thermoplasmata > Thermoplasmatales > Thermoplasmataceae > UBA509. Next base: position 2,031 of record JAKAQT010000007.1, on the reverse strand, counting down.
TTACCGTATATCAGGGCAAGGATGCACTCCTCCTTGATTCAATGAAGATGGGTGCTTCAGGGGGCGTATGCTCATCAGCCAATTTCTGCCTGAATACACTGAAGATTGTGCAGGGGTCCCCTGATGCCAGCAGCATACAGGAAAAAACTGTACACCTGATGGAATTTGTGGCCAGATATGAGACACCTGGAATCCAGAATTATCTGTTCAGGAAACTTATAATGAAAGAGAAGTCCCCAAGGCATTACGTGAATATGCCGTTCGGTGACGTAACTGATCCACCATCCGATGAACAGGTTCTGGATCTTGTCCTGCTCAAGTGATGAACAATTCATTTATCTAAGAAAGACATGAACCGTCAATGAAAGTAAACATTGACGGCGAGCTGAAGCATCTATTTGCAGTCTGGTACGAGAATGATGTGGTTAAGCTTATCGACCAAAGGAAACTGCCTGAAAAAATAGAGGTGTTCGAGGCAAAGAACAGTGATGATATTGCCTATGCAATCAAGGACATGGTGGTCAGAGGGGCACCTGCAATTGGTGTCACCGCTGCTTTCGGGCTTGCCATGGCCAAGAAAAACAAGGAAGACATGGAGGAAGCCGTAAAGAAGATAGGGATGACAAGGCCAACGGCATTTGATCTCTTCAAGGCCATAAATTACATGAAAGCTAACAATTTTGATCTGGGCGCAGCCAGAAGATATTCCACGGAAATCAGCGGCAGAAGCAAAAAAATAGGTGAATTCGGCAACGAGCTTATTGGTAACGGCAGCAGGATCCTTACGCACTGCAATGCTGGTGCACTGGCTGTGGTTGACTGGGGCACAGCTCTTGCCCCCATGAGGATCGCACACAACCAGGGGAAGAACATCTTTGTCTTTGTTGATGAAACCCGGCCAAGGCTGCAGGGCGCGAAACTTACTGCATGGGAGCTTGGCCAGGAGGGAATTGATCATGCAATAATTGCAGATAATGCAGCAGGTTTCTACATGAGGAGAAAAGAGGTTGATCTGGTTATAGTGGGAGCAGACAGGATAACTGCCAACGGAGATTTTGCCAATAAAATAGGCACATATGAGAAAGCTGTGCTTGCACATGAGAATAAGATACCGTTCTACGTTGCGGCCCCGGGAAGCACATTTGATTTCTCAATATCCAACGGTGACGGCATTCCAATTGAAGAAAGAGGAGAGGAAGAGGTCCTCATTGTGAACGGAAAAAGTCTCGGCCCTGCTGCCAGCCATGCCAGGAACCCTGCCTTTGACGTCACCCCCAACAAATATGTGACTGCGTTCATAACGGAGTATGGAATATTCAGGCCAGAAGACCTTGGGCGGATGAAAAGCCTCATGGATAAGGACCTGTTCATGAAGGATGTGCCGGCCAGCACGGCCTGATCTGAGCAGATGAAGGGAGTGTCTCATTGACGGAAGATGCAAAGGTTACGCCCTGGGAAGTTTCAGGCAATCTTGGTGATACTGATTACTCAAAGATAGCGGACAGGTTCGGTGCCAAGATAATTGACGCTGCCATGAAGGAAAGAATAGCGAAGTACACTGGAGACCTCCATCCATTCCTGCGTTACGACGTGTTTTTTGCACACAGGGACCTGGACATGATCCTTGAGGCGTATTCAAGAGGAGATGGTTTTTACCTGTATACTGGGAGAGGGCCCTCCGGGAAGATGCACCTTGGTCATCTGCTTCCCTTCATGTTCACAAAGTGGCTGCAGGAGAAATTCAACGTTGATCTCATAGTGCAGATCACCGATGACGAGAAGTTCCTGTTCCGTGACTTGAATTCCGGAGACCTGGCCAAATACAGCAACGATAACATACTGGACATCCTGAGCCTTGGCTTCAATGCGGAGAGGACCCACATAATGGTGGATACCCTGAATTCCGGGCTGCTTTATAACAACGCAATCAAGGTAGCCCGCCACATAAATGTCTCACTGGCCAAATCGGTATTTGGATTTGACGACAGCGACAATGTGGGAAAGTACTTCTTCACCAGCATTCAGAGATCG
>JAKAQT010000107.1 GCA_021819605.1 Thermoplasmata archaeon | reverse complement strand
GATGATGATAAGAGCGCAATATTCCTGACGGGGTACCAGGTGGAGGGCACAAATGGAAGGAGTCTTGTTGAGACAGGGACAATAAACATTGCGGGCGTACCGCTGAGGCCAAGCATGCAGGTGGAATTCTTCGATCTGTCCGCTCACGCCGGCCATGATGATCTTATCTCATTTGCCAAGGCAGTGAGCCCCGAGAAGATAATCCTCTGCCATGGGGAAAGCAGGGAGAAGCTACTGGACGATCTCTCTGAATTCGAAGTGATCCTCCCCTTCAACGGGAAGGAATTCACCATCGAATGAAGGCAGCATAGTCCAGCCACATTCCACCGGCAGGTGTCCGCCTCAATTTTTCCGGCATCTGCATCGTCCCGAATTTTTACAGTTTAAATCATCAGTTTTATCAGGGAACATATTTAAATATAGGTGAGTAATTTTCATACAGATGAAATATTATGGACAATCATGATAATGGATCTCCTTGCAACCAGAGCTCGCCGGGTAAGCTTATCAGCATATTCCAGCCTGGAGGTTCAGCATGATAATAACATTGATTCAGTACCTGTATTCCGTGATTTCCGGAGTGCTGGTGGGTTTCTCGCTTGGGCTCATTGGCGGCGGGGGATCAATCCTGGCAATACCGTTGCTTCTCTATTTTGTGGGCATAAATGATCCCCATGCGGTCATAGGCACAACTGCACTTGCTGTTGGAATAAATGCTTATATCAATTCCATAAGCCACTGGAGGAGGCACAACATAAATCTCAGGGTGGGGCTGGTCTTCTCAGCCCTGGGTGTTATCGGCGTACTCATAGGCACCACTCTGGGGCTGCTGACCAAGGGCGATCTTCTGCTTTTCCTGTTCTCGTTCATGATGATGGGAATAGGCCTGTACATATTCCTGACAAAGTGCAGGAAGTCCAATGAGGACGTTGCCGGCCAGACCAAGGTGGAGAAGAGCAGCGATGCAAAGGTGAGTTCTTTCGGCGTTCTGGCGGGCTTTGCATCAGGGTTTTTCGGCATAGGCGGCGGTTTCCTTATTGTACCATCTATTCTTTATTCCTCCAACCTTAACATGAACAGGGCAGTGGGCACTTCCCTCCTGGCTGTTGGCACATTCGGGATGGTCACCGCCATAAGGTACGGAATAGCAGGGCAGATAATCATACCCATTGCGGTTCTATATGTGGTGGGAGGCATATTCGGAGGCATGGCAGGGGCAAGGATTTCATCAGGAATGAACAAGACCCTCCTGAGGAAAATATTCGCAGTGATAATTGTGGTGGTTGGCATATATATGGCAATACAGAACCTCTCAGCAATCTGAGGCTGCTGGAGCTACCATCCATCAGTGTATGACGCCAAGGGCAATTATGGCATTTATGAAGTACTGTATTGCAAAGCCCGCCACCAGCAATCCAAATATCCTTGTCAGGGCCTTGAGGACCTTGTCACCAAGGACCCTTGTTATCCTGGACGAGAACGTGAAGAATACGTAAATTATGAACATCACCAGCGCAAGCGACACAATGGTGAATAGGTCATTAAGCGGATTGGTGAAAACTGCCCCCTTCATGAGTATGATGACCAAGGATATTGCACCTGGGCCGGCTATGAATGGTGTGGCAAATGGAACGATCCCGATATCCTCCTGTACCTGTCCTCCACCCATTGATTTCGGCCTGTCTCCCTCCCTCACCATCTCAATACCCATAATGAGCAATATCAGCCCTCCGGCTATCTCCAGAGCCTCAATGGAGATGCCGAAGAAGCTCAGGATGTATGATCCCAGGATGGCGAAGAAAAGCAGGATGAGGCCGCCGTAGACCACAGCATCATTCGTTATGGTGTGCCTGGTTTTCGTATCAGTTGTGCCTGTCATGGCCACGAAGAGTACCAGTGATCCGAAAGGATCAATGACCACGAACAGCCTCACGAATATGCTCACGAAATCAAGTACCGGTGAACTCAATGTGGGAGTTATAATGAGAAGCACATTAACTTAGTGATACATGGCAGTCACTGTCAAGGCAGCATGTGTTTCCTGCTGCAATTTTCATGGGTGTCAAACATTTTTATCCGCATTTCCACTATGGCTGCATATGAAGGTAATGATACTGGGAATTGACGGTTACATCGGCTGGCCCCTCGCCCTCAGGGAGATAGAGAAGGGAAACGAGGTCTCGGGAATTGACAACTTCTTCACCAGGAGACGGGTCAGGGAGGTCAATTCTGATTCGGTGATTCCAATCTCAACCATGCAGAAGAGGATATCCGCTGTCCGTGAGAAAACCGGCGCAAGAATCAACTTCTACAGGGGGGACGTTGCAAACCCGTCCGTGGTTATCGACGCAGTGAAGAAGGAAAAGCCTGACGTTGTTGTGCATCTTGCTGAGCAGAGGTCCGCACCTTATTCCATGATAGGCCTCAGGCAGGCAACGCAGACCATGGTGAAGAACATAGTCAGCACCCTGAACCTCATATATGCCATAAAGGATGTTGTGCCCCATGCACACATACTGAAACTTGGGACAATGGGCGAATACGGAACACCCAACATAGACATCCCGGAGGGATTCTTCGAAGTCCAGTACAACGGAAGGAAAGACTACATGCCATTTCCCAAGCAGGCCGGTTCCTGGTACCACTGGACCAAGGTGCACGATTCCAACAACCTGATGTTTGCAAACAGGGTATGGCGCCTGGGAATCACAGATGTGATGCAGGGCGTGGTATATGGCACAAGGACCCCTGAAATCAACAGGACAGGACTGCGCACAAGGTTTGACATTGACGAGGTCTGGGGAACAGCCCTGAACAGGTTCTGTGCTCAGGCGGTGGCCGGGCTGCCCATAACTCCATACGGCAAGGGAGGGCAAACGAGAGGCTTCCTGTCGCTGGAAGACAGCATTTCCTGCCTTGACCTTTCAATATCAAAGCCTCCTGCAGAGGGGGAATACAGGGTGTTCAACCAGTTTGACGAGCATTATTCTGTCATGCAGCTGGCCCAGATGGTGAAGGATGTCTTCGAGCATGACACCGGAAAGGAGGCAGTTATCAGGAACGTGCCGAATCCCCGGGTTGAGGCCGAAGAGCATTATTACAATCCGGAACATAAGAAGCTGGCACAAATGGGCTACAGGCACTCAAGGGAACTGAAAACCGAGATTTCAATAATGCTGGAGGATCTTGCAGCCCACAGGCCGCGCATCGAAGCGCTCAGCGACGTCATAAGCCCTCATACGGACTGGAAGGCAAGCGGCATCAATTGACATTGCCGCGGCTTCTTCCCAGGGTCTCGGAGAGAACTCTTACATAGTCGTCAACTCTTCCGACGCTGACCCAGTCATCATGCTTCACAACCTTGGCAAAGGTTGGCGTCCCTTCCCTGATCATGCTGTTGATGGCAGGAGTCAGCTCCACGTTCTCTGACACATCGCCAGCCAGGTGAGTGAATATGCCCGGTTCAAGTATGTAGAATGCGCAGAGGGCGTAATCAGAGGGAGGATTCGCAGATTTTTCCACAACCTCCCTGACAACAAGCTGCGATCCCTCACGATCTATCCTGGCAGTTCCGTAGTTCTCGGGGTTCTTCACCCTCCTCACGGTCAGGATATTGCCCGTTGTTTTCTGCCTGATGCAGTCGGACTGAGTTTTCTCGTCCAGGAGTATTCCATCCCCGGCATTAAGGGCAAACCTCTCATCATCAATGAACTCCATTCCGGCAAGGACAGCATCCCCGAACCCCTTCTGCTTTTCCTGATGCAGTACCATCACTTCCGGAAATTCACGCGAAATGTATGAATGCGTCTGGTCATCAGACGGTTCCAGAACCACTGCAATGTCATCTATGCCCATGCTGTGGAAACGGGTGATGATCACGTCAAGCATGGGGCGCAGCACAAGCCGCCCATCCCTCATATCGTATACGGGGAGCATCTCCTTTCGGAGTTTTCCGTCCAGGCCGGATCTAACGCCTCTTCCTGCAGCAGTGATAAGTGCTTTCATGTGATCAAGTGGTTATATCATCCTCTCTTAACTATTCTCGTACGCCGGGTCCCACCCGCTGCACCATGGTTTTATCCAGCAAAGCCTGCATCACTCGAGATTTTATCCATGGAATGCGGCCGGTGGCTTCAGCTGCACGGCAACCTGTATTTCATGCTTGAAGGAAACGAATATATGTTGGGGAAACGATTACCAACAAATGCCCAGATATGCAGGTAATTTTTTCACGCTGGATAGCTTCGATCTCAGGGGCAGGCATATTTACCTGAGGCTCGACGTCAATTCACCAATAAATCCAATTGACGGCAACATAATGAGTTCCGCCAGGTTCGAATCCCACCTGGACACGCTCAGGGACCTTTCCGAATCAATGGTGGTCCTTGTTGCCCACCAGAGCCGTCCCGGGAAGAACGACTTCACATCCCTCAACAGGCACGCTGAAAAGCTTGAGCGGATCCTTGGCAGGCCGGTGGAATTCATCGATTCCCTCTTCGGGAAGGAAGTCAGGAACAGGATAAGGAAAATGGAGCCAGGTGACATCATCATGCTGGAGAATACCAGGTTCTACAGTGAGGAGGTAGACATAGATGCTGGAGATATCGATGCTGTGGAATCCACCCACATAGTGAGGAACCTTGTGGACCTATTCGATTACTTTGTCATCGATGCATTTCCTGCAATACACAGAGCCCAGACCTCCCTTGTGGGTTTTCGCCGGCTGAAGCCTAACCTTGCCGGGAGGCTCATTGAACGGGAAGTCTCAATGATCGACAGGTTCAGGGACAGCAAGGAAAGACCCAAAATTGCCATACTTGCCGGAGCAAAGATAGACGACAGCATACAGGTAAGCAGCAATTTCCTCAGGGATGGCACAGTGGACAGCATACTCGTTGGCGGAGTGGTTGCAAATGCTTTCCTCTGGGCAAGCGGTTTTGACATAGGCCGCAAAAACCGTGAGTTCATCGAGAAGAACAATAAGGACCACAGAAAGCTCATTGAAACAAGATCGGAA
>JAKAQT010000106.1 GCA_021819605.1 Thermoplasmata archaeon | reverse complement strand
AAGGACCCATTTGAGATGAATCTGTCTGACTATGAGATAATTTACGGAATCAGGCTCAGAAAATATGGTGAAGTGATGACGCCTCCACCCATATACATTGAAGTGATTAATTATTCTGAGAAAAGCGGGAGCCGCGTCCTTGGCATTGACATGGATGATGAAGCTTACAATACAGCATATACCCAGAACATCAGGTCTTTTGACCTCCTCAGGGATTCCATGAGAAAGAAGAGAGTGCTGAATGCAGACTACCACGATACCAATGAATATGAATTTGCGGAGGCATGGGCCGATAAGCAGAAGGCTATCGGGGGAAGGAGAAAGCTTGAACAGATGCGCATGAGCTACATAGCTGGAAAGGTCAGGGAATTTGTAACCCAGGATTATGTTGAGAACCACATCATAGTATGTGATCATGAATTTTACAACGGCATCAGGGACATGCTTGTCTCAATGGGTTATGCCCCAACAAATCCTGATCAGGCAACATAACCGTCAAAGATAATGTAAATTTCGCTGCTGGAATCCCTTGAAGCAGAAACTTTTGTTGTTCTTGAGTTCCTGAAATGCTTCTTCCACTGGTTTACAAACTGAACTGTCAAATCTCCCTGAAACTGCTTGAGAAGTACAAAGCCACCCTCTTCCAGAAATCTGCCCACCAGATTCATCACGGACTGGCACAGCAGGTATGATGAAGCGTGGTCCCTGTCATGTATTCCACTGGTGTGAATCATGGCATCTGAAACAATCCCCTGAAAATGTTTTATGCCAGCACCCTGCATTATTTCCCCGATTTTATCTACCGTCCTCGGATCCTCAATCTTCCCCCTGACAAATATCACGTTTTCCAGGGGTTCCATCTGGTTGATATCCACTGAAATAACAGGATTTCTTGTTATGCTGGTGATTATCTGGGACCATCCGCCAGGTGATGATCCCACTTCAAGGACGTATTGCCCGGTCCTGAGAAGATCAAACTTTGTCTGTATCTCCATCAGCTTGAATGCAGCGCGGCTCCTGTACCGCTCCTTTTTTGCAAGATAATAATATTTATCCCTGTGATCGGGCATGCCGGGATTATTCTCCAATAAACTTCCTGTACTGGGCGGCATCCATGGAATCGGCCAGCTTCCCGGTCACCTTCATCTTGACCATCCAGTTTGCATAGCAGTCCTTGTTCACTGATTCTGGCGAATCTGCAAGAGCCGAATTCACATCAGTGACCTCGCCGTCTGCCGGGCTGTAAACATCCTCGGCCGACTTCACGGATTCTATGGTAAGCAGTGCCTCCCCTGCCTTCCTCTTGGTTCCCCTGGACGGCAGATCTATGTACACTATATCAGTGAGCTGATTCTGTGCATAGTCGCTTATCCCCATTGTCAGGGTATCTCCCTCTATCCTATACCACTCGTGTGTCTTGGTGTACTTCAGGCCATCGGGAATCTTTGTCATGCTCCCATGATCGCGGTGAAATATATAATCCATGGCTCATCATCGCCGGTTCACCTGTTTATATTAATTGTATCAATTCTGGGCAAGAGTGAATTTGAAAAGTAAAATAATATCATTCATATTATTATGCTCAGACCACGTAATGCACATTTTTTACTCAATAACAAAACCTATATACTTTTGATTCATTATAAATTAAGGTGAGGGAATTGAGAATTCTCTGTGACAAATGTGGCGGCTCAGGCTGGGTCAGGGACGAAAACGGCGTTCTTGACGTCTGCAATAATTGCTGGGGACTCGGCTATGTGGAAACCGCATCGGAAAACGGGCAGAATGCTCAGCTGCATGTAGCCATGAGCAGAAATTCCATAATCTCAATACTCGCCGGGATGGGAATATACTATGCAACTGTATTTTTCCTCACAAGGAATCTCAAGCTGAATTTCATATACACCTTCCTGCTCATATTCTTTGGCTACTATGCTGGGATCATAGCTAACAGCATATACCTGCACCTTCATGAGAGGCATCTCAGGGGCGAAAAACACTCCCGATCCTCTTAGGAACGGGGAGGATGTGAATGATCTCATGAGAGTTTTTGTTGGCTCAAAGATAACAAGGTTTGATGGCCTTAAGGAACTTTTTCAGGATATCAGGCACATTCCTGTATCCAAGCCGGTCAATACTCCTGACCTCCATTTCACCTTTATTTTTCTTGGGGAGGTTGATCCCGCCTCTGTTGATCGCATTTCCAGCCGGATTCGTTCACTGGAGCTTCACAGGTTCACCGTCAGGATCAGGGGCCTTTCGGCCTTTCCTTCCCCCGCATCTGCAGGAGTTCTTTACCTCAACCTTGAAGATTCCACTGAAATCAGGTACAATCACAGGGTACTGGATTCCGCCCTTACCGGTTTCACCAGGGAAAGCAGGAAATTTGTTCCGCATATAACAGTTTCAAGGTTCCGGGACCCTGTTAATGTACAGGATCTTGAGAAAAAATATGCAGACATTCAGTGGATAGAGGAAATCAGAAGCATTTTCCTTTATAGAAGCGTACTGAGGCCCGAGGGGCCGGTATACGATTCCCTGGAAGAATTTCAGTTGAAATAGGTGGTTTTGTCCGAATCATCGGTTTTCTTACCTGCCGTGAGCAGTTCCTCGTCGCCGAATTCTATTGCAATAAGTCCGGAAACCGGTATGAGCCTCAGGACATTCTTCCCATTTTCAGCCTCAATCCTGAAACATACAGCGCCCTCTTCTCCAAGCAGTGTGTAGCCAACAAATTCACCCATTGTCTCCATGGGCTCATCCTTTCCGCTATTTGAAATGACCCTGTACTTGCCCCCCTTTTTAATTTCTATCATATCCATATTCATCAACATCTCTGCAATCCGGGAAAGATTTGTTTTCGCCACGTTCCCCTCCCCGCGCAATTTAGCACTTGATAAAAAACTTTATGTTTTGCCGCGGCCGATTTCCGCTCTGGAGAGGCGCCAGATGTGTTCCACAGTTTTCCTGTAATTTTCCAGTGCCATCTTAACATTGACCTCGACCCAGTTCCACGCCTTCATTATGTCCCCGGATCGCATCCTGTACTTCTTTGTCTTGCCTTCCTGTATCTCCTCAAGTATGTCCATGGACTTGAGCTTGTTCAGATGCCTGTAAAGGGTGGTGCGGCTTGTCTTGAGGTACGTGAGAAGGTCCTCACCTGTCCAGTATCTCTCAGGATTCATCAGGAAACATTCCTTGAAAAGCCTGAAATATGCAGACTGCGAAATTGCCTGGAAATCCGTGCCCGGATTCAGCCGGGGTATGTAGCCGATATCTGACAGGAAATACGCTATGTTCTTGTCTATATTCTCATCCATAACCCTGGTTGGAGTTGATACCACTGTCATCTTGAACATTTTAACAAAGGGCCAAATGTTTTAAACTAATAAATTTATAGCTGGGATCAACCATGATGCGATCCACTAGCCTGGCCGGTTGTAATTCAAAGCGTATGTATTATGGTGAACAGCCCGCTTGTAATGAATTCTATTGCTATTGATGCCAGCAGAAGACCCATTATCCTGGATATAATGAGAGACCCAGTCTTTCCCAGGCGGTTGAAAAGTGGATTTGACAGCCTTAGAACTATGTACGATATTAACAGCACAGTGACGACCGCGAGTATAACGGCTATCCTCTCGGATATGAAATACTGGGGGGAATTGAAATATATCATTGCGGTTGTAATGGTTCCCGGGCCAGCCAGGAGCGGAGTGCCTATTGGGACAATCCCCACAGATTCCCTGTCAATGCTTTCCTGAGTTTCCTGGGGGGTGAGTTTGGTGTTTGATACTTTTCCCTGGAGCATGTCGAATGCAACTTTAAAGAGGAGAATCCCTCCTGCGACCTTAAAGTCAGAAATATCTATGCCCAGAACAAGAAATATGTAAACTCCTACAAACATGAAGCCAAGAATCATGCCGGAAGCGACCATTATGCTCTTGGATATGACCCTCTTCTTTTCACTCACCGTATATCCATCAGTGAGAACCATGAGTGTTGGCACAGCACCTATGGGGTTCAGGATTGCGAATACTGTAGCCACAATTGACAGGTAGAATACTATGAGGTTCAGCAATAGTAGCGTCATAGCAAGCCCCTGTTAAATGTTTTTATCCACACGGGTGAAAGCGGAACTATTGCATGACATTATATTAATACCTGATAAATATGGGAGCAGAATGGTCAATGCCAATTTCCTGAAGAAAATCATGGTTGTGGGTGAAAGGAACCAGCTGCAGAATCTCACTCAGTATGTGGATCTGGCTGAGAAATCCTCAAAGACCCTGATAGAGATGCTCAGCATAGAGGATGGCAAGAAAGTCCAGCTGAACGCCATAATCAGGGACATTGAGAAGAAGGGAGACGATATAACAATTTCAATGAAGGACCAGATAACAGGTGGCGCAATCAGCTCAAACCTCATGGACAATCTCATCACCCTGGTGGAGACATGCGATGACCTGCTGGACAAGTCATATTTCGTCAGCAGGGAGATTAAAAGAGTTCATGAAAACACCCACCGTTTTGATGACTGGACAAGGGATTTTCTCAGGAGAGGGTATGATGTATGCATCCGCATTCTTCAGAACAATCTGGAGGCTCTTGACCAGGTGCGCCATCTCCTTGAGGCCAAGGATTTCCAGGAAATGGGTGAGGCAAGGAACTTGATACAGAAGCTTGAGGAGAAGGTAGATGACCTGAAGGACAACCTCATAGACGAAATCTACAATTCAGCAGACAGCCTGCCATACATAATTTTTGTGCATCTCACGGAGCTGGTGCACAAACTTGATGACATGCTTGACGACTGTGAGGACATAGGGGATCTTGTGCACACCATCAGTGTGTCAATAACAAGATAAAATGTTCTACTCAGTAATCATACTGGTACTTGCCACAACCCTGACAGCTCTTGTGGCGGGCAACAACATGTCTGCTGCCGTGGGTACGCTCATAGGGTCAAGGATTCTTTCCAGGATCGGGGGTCTGGTTATCGGCATGGCCGGATTCAGTGCCGGGCTTCTGATCCAGGGGCACAGCCTAG
>JAKAQT010000105.1 GCA_021819605.1 Thermoplasmata archaeon | reverse complement strand
ATGCCTGATTCAAGTACATTTGAACCTGGACCTATTGATGAATATGAGAGAATTACCCCCGCATCCCAGGGCTGGATGATCTGTGCGATCCTTTTTGTTGCAGACGAAAAATCATAGGGCCCTGGATATTTAACCACAAATCTTTCTCCACCGACTGATATTGAATCGCCGGGAAGCACTTCCAGACCAGGATCTAAATGATGATCCTTCCCTTTTACTGTTGCCGTTCTCTTCTCTGTGTCCAGTGTGCCAGATCCCGTCCGGGAATAAAGAATATATATCAACTCTTCACCTTGGATAAAGGAATGACGCGTTCCATCTTATTGTTAACCATGAAAGAAAATAGGCAAGCCACTTCTTCACTACATAGTTGGTCAAGTTTCCACAAGACATTTCTGGAGATTTATGCTATACTTACCCTGCATCGTAGGTTTTAAAAATACCGTGTATGCAGCCGAGTTTCTGTTTCATTCTGAAATATTTTATCCCATCATAGTTTATTGCCATCACCGGGGGGAGCACTGTTTCCTGCATAATAGCATATGAATATATCAGACACATTATTGCCGGTAAAACCAGATATAATTGCAGACATGTACTTATTCAGCAGGGTAAAGGTGTCATTCTTATCCAGGGATGCCTCCACTTCCTTTTCTGTGACCCTGTTCCTGAAGGCACTGTCGGTAATGCCGCCCATGGCAGGGCTCACTCCGTCAATTCCATCAGTACCAAGGCTTGCAAATGCAAATTCTTCATCCCTGCTGAAGAGGGCACTGACCATCACTGAAAGCTGGCAGTTCCTTCCTCCTATGCCATTTCCGTGAACGGTGACCGTGGTCTCCCCGCCGGCCACCAGAAAGAATGGTCTGTGTAGATCGGCATACATTGTTCTTGCGGTTTCCACGAAAAATTCACTAACCTTGCGAACATCCCCGGTGACTGGCTCGTACAATACCCTTACAACACTCCCATCTTCCCTCAGAATATTCGCTATTGAATCGACGAAATCTGAATTCTTGAGTATGATCCTGTTCTGTACCTTTCTGAAAATCCTATCAGAACTTTCAGGAAGATTCAGGTCCAGTTTATCCTTCACTCGAGCCAGATCAGGACAGAGAGCTGAAAATCTTTCAATATTCTCCCGGAGCACATTTTCTGGCATGTCAGGAGGAACCAGGGGGCCGGATGCGATTACAGAGATATCGTCTCCAGGTACATCTGAGATGATCAGCGCTGTTACTCTTGCGGGGTAAAGGAACCTCGCCAGCTTCCCTCCTTTCACCTGCGACATTGTGTATCGTATTCCATTCAGTTCACCAATGCTTCCTCCAGAATTCATCACACATTTTGACACTGAAGCGAAATCCTGCACGCTTATCTCATTAACCGGAAGCTCTAAGAGTGCCGATCCACCACCTGAGATGAGTACTATTACAACAGATTCCTCAGTCAGTTCTTTCATTCTGTTGAGGATCGTTCTGGTTGATTCGATGCTGGAGGAATCCAGAATAGGATGGCTACCCCGGAGTACCTGAACTTTGACGGGAAGATCAGGCTGATCCATTCCATTTGGAATGATGATGCCGGCATAAACTGGCTCAGGCAGAATTTCAAGCGCTCCGGCCATCATTTTTGCTGATGCTTTGCCAAAGCCAATCATTCTAACATCCTCAGGAATAATATCTTCTGGGAAGAAACTCAGGAAATTTCTTACAATCCTGGCAGGGTTAAGCCTGCCCATTGTTTCTTCCACTGCATTAAGTATCTTCTTTCCCGGCTCTTTCACTGCCAGAGACGATATGTTCCTGATGATTGTTTCATTCATACTCCACATCCAGTCCGGAGAGATGCCATTGCACAATTCCTCCCTTCAGGTGCAGAACCTGATTGATCCCGCTGTCCATCAGATACCTGCAGGCAAAATAGCTTCTGTCTCCCGTGTTGCATACGAAAGCAATTCTTTCATGGCTCCTGAGACTCCCCAGATGCTTTGGAAGTTCACCAAGTGGAATGTTCACCGATCCTTTAATGTGACCGAGGTCTCCAATGTATTCATCCATTTCCCTGACATCGACCACAATGACCTTTCCATTATCTTCCTGTTCCGTTGCCTCAAAAAATTCCCATGGGTTCAGTTCATCAACTTTTCTGGAGATCATGGAAGTTTCCCATGTTTTTTAACAATTTAAGACCTGCGTAGCATCCTTCGATCACCATGATGAGAAGTGAAATTTATTAACTAGCTAATAATTAACTGCAAACTGAATCCTATACATGAGATGGCAGAATCAATACAGTGAGATGAGGCGGGTATATTAAATGGCATTCACTAGGAGGGCTAAGGAAACCATTGCTTTGATGTCCATGATGGGTATCCTCATTACATATGTAGAAACTATGGTAACGCCTGCCCTCCCTGTTCTTGTGAAATTTTTTGACACAAATTATGACCAGCTCTCATGGATAATAACTGCCTACATCCTTATGGGAACAGTCTCCGCAGCAATATTCGGCAGGCTTGCAGACATATATGGAAAGAAAAGGATATTTGTTCTTCTGGCGGGGATCTATACTCTTGCAATCTCATTTGGAGGTTTTGCAACAACACTGCCGCAGTTCATTGCAATAAGGGCCGTGCAGGGCCTTGGAATGGGAATGTTTCCCGTTGCGTATGCCCTTCTTAATGATCAGGTTCCACGTGAGAATCTTGCGCTTGCGCAGGGCATAGTGAGTTCCACCTTCACTGGGGGCGCTGCAGTAGGACTTGTACTCGGCGCCTATATCACGCAGTATTTCGGCTGGCAGTGGTCATACCATTCCGCCATACCAGTTGCCTTCGGTCTTTTTATCGCATCCGCTTACATAATCAAAGATTATGCGCCCCGCCACAGGGAAACAGTGGACTTTGGGGGCGTAGCAGCCCTGGGTGGTTCAGTAATATTGCTGATTCTTGGCCTTTCTGAGGGACAGTACTGGGGCTGGGATTCAGCATCTACAATTGGGGTATTTGCTATATCGATCCTGGCATTTGTGGCGTTCATCTACGTGGAGCGGAAGGTTTCAATGCCCTTCGTGAGCCTGAAACTCCTCAGGATAAGAAATGTTTTTCTTGCCAACATGGCCGGAATGTTTGCAATGGCCGGAATGTTCTTCCTCTTCTATACAGTACCCACAATGCTGCAGGACCCTGAACCTGCAGGTTTCGGAGTTTCAATAATAACTTCCGGGCTGACTCTCCTGCCTGCTGCACTTGCTTCAATGATATTTGCACCTCTTTCTGCCAGGATAACAACAAACCGTGGTCCGAAAGTTGCAATACTCATTGGTTCAGTAATACTTTTCCTGTCTTATCTTGCACTTCTCTTTAACCGCCAGACAACACTATCCATACTTGAAGACGCAACAGTACTCGGAATCAGTCTTTCCTTCATATTCGTTGGGGTCATAAACATCCTGCTTGTGTCCACTCCACCCGGGGAAGCTGGTGTATCGACAGGAATGAACACAGTCTTCAGGAACATAGGGACCTCCATTGCTCCCGCAATTGGTGGCGTGCTTGAGACCACTTACACGCTTCCTGTTCTCGTGGGAGTATTGAACGTGAAGATTGCAGGCCTTCCCTTCATGCCTGTATATGAAAACTTCCCCTATTCCCTCTCCTTCGAGTACATATATCTGGTGGGCATGGTCTTCCTTGTCCTGACCGTGATTTTTGCACTCTACATGAAAAACGTGACATTTGGAAAAAATGGTGAGATAAATGAATAAACAAAAAGCTCTGTTATTGACTGGCGTGATATTTTTGCTGATGATCTCTTCCGTGGCAGTTGTGCCAGCATCCAACGCGGCAACACCACCTGCTCCTGTTGTCAAGGTCGTCTCGGCAACGTGGTATGCTCCAAATTCATCGGCACAGGTTTCTCCAAACTCCAGCTATGTGCCCCTTTTTGTGACCATTGAGGACACTTATTTCACAGCAAACTGGCAGAATCTAAGCATCAGTCTGGGATCGTCCGGCTTCTTCAGCTACAGTTATGTCCATGGCCCTAACACCACTGTGGTTGATTACCAGAACCTCTCATTTCCTTCTCCCACTTCGGGTACTGCTACGGTGAAAATTGTCCTTGAGCAGCTTGTTAACATAAGTTCCAGCACGACCAGCGGCATTTACCAGATGAGTGTAAGGGACGCCAGCAACGCTTCCACAACAGTTGAGAATGTTCCGTTCCAGATTGGAGTTCTGGCTACGCCCACCATAGGGCTGGTGAACTATTTCATGGATCCGCCAGTGGTATACCAGAATGAGAAATACATATCGCTGGACTTGATCTTTGCAAACACCGGCCTTGGTCCCTACCAGAATTTCAATGTTTCTCTGCAGTCAACAGGTTTCAGCGTCCTGACTTCAGAATATCATATTCCATACTTTGCATCCGGTTCTACTGAGAACCTCACCTTCCTTGTGGACGCTTTGAATGTTACAGGCACCCAGACTATCACTGTTTCATATGGGCACATGATAAGCACCATTAGTACCTATGTTCACAGCTATGGGGACCTGGGAATTACATCATCATTAGCGTCACTGCAGCCCGGGAGCAGCAAGGATCTTGAGGAGTTCAACCTTACCAATACAGCCAATGTGACCATGTATGATCTTGAAATACACCTTGTTTCCCCAAGTGTGATTTCCATACATGTATCCAGTTCAAATCCGCTGTCAGCACTTACAGCAGATAACGTAACCATTGGCAAGCTCTCCCCTGGGCAGGAGATAACCATAACCTTCTTGGTGGATGTGAGTTCATCGGCGAAACTTGAAACCTATCCGGCACAGCTCATAGTGACATGGTACACCAACAGCTCACCTCACCCGACTTTACAGGCATACAACTTCAACGAGAAGATAACGCCCACAGTAACTCAGCAGCTTCAGAGTTCCCTGACTTTCACCCCTCTGAACATAGCAATACTTGTGGTCATTGTGGTCCTGGTGGCAGCGCTGGCAGTGGTGGCCGCCAGGGGAAGGAAAATAAAGAAACAGGTTGAGAAAACATCGCGTGCAAACACTCCTTCACTGGAGCACAAGGATATACCTGCGGAAAAG
>JAKAQT010000104.1 GCA_021819605.1 Thermoplasmata archaeon | reverse complement strand
CCGATCTATCCTTCTTGCCACTATGATTGCGATGATTGCCAGAAAAATGACCAGTGTTTCCATGGAACCTGTAGATGGCAATCCGGGTTGAGTTGCCTGAGTTGCATTTGCATATATGAGGGTTTCCAGCAATGTTATCCCTGACTTAATATGTGTTAAGATTAATATTTTATGATCTGGCCGGAGGCAGGATAATTCTTAAGTATTGGAAAACGAATTGACATTATAGGTTGAATGTTGGGAAAAGGATTACGCAAACAGTCATCTGCGTCACTATTCATTCATGCCCTGTGGCACAATTTTTCTGCTAGGTTAGGTATAGGTTTAATTTTTGGACTTGTCATAATATCTGTATTGAATGTTCTCCATCCAGAGTACCTTGATGTCAGCAACGCCTTCAATATAAATTCTTTCAGCAATATTGCAAAAAATATCTCTGCTCAACCGCTTGCACCAACTTTTGATCACGGCTGGAGATATGTTATGGGAACAACTTCGTACGGTGTTCCAATCTTGCCTGTTAGCCTTGCTGCTGTTACCGTTGACCTAGCTTTCTCCATACCCATCGCCGTTATCAGTGCCATAATCGGCACCTGCGTTGGCGTGATAACCACTTATTTCTCCAGAAAAGCGGAGTTCGCTATGATTTCTATTGCAACCATGACAACAAGCTTTCCTTTACTGATTTCAGCAATCATCTTTGGACTTATGCTTGGATTCAACTATATTGGAATCAGCTTGGGGATTATCTTCGTCCTCTGGTCATACTATGCTATTATAGCCAGAAATCTGGTACTTGACCTGAAGAACAGGCAGTTTATCGAAGCGTCCAGGGCTGCGGGAGCATCTAAATTCAGGATTATATTTAGACACATAATTCCAAATTCAATGACTCCAATAATGGTAAGATTTTCACTTGATCTGGCTACTGTAATTGCGATTCTTTCGGCCATTAATTTCCTGTTTTATTTTTCTGCAACTTCATTAGCCCCATACCCTGAACTGGGAGCGTTGATTGCTGGTCTCCCCAGTGTCGGGTATCTCTATGCAAGCGGAAACCCCTTTAGTCCTTTTGTTCCAATAAATACTCTTACTCTCATTACACAGGGGGACTGGTGGACTGTTGTGTTCCCATCTTTTTTCCTTATGGTGCTGATTGCCACATTTGTCACCTTATCAACTGGTCTGAGGGAAACTCTTGATCCCAGATCTGTTGTATGAAAAACTGAATATTTTCAATTCCGGACCAAGGGGTTTTTAGCGAAGTAAATTATGTCAACTATTATGCTGGAAACTATCATAATTACCGCAAAAAGAAATATGATTACACTGGTTGGATAATACTGGTGCTGAGCTATTGTGTCAATCAGCAATGTTCCGGCTCCCGGATATGTGAAAACGTATTCTACCATCACGATGTTGCTGAGGAGATATGCAATCATTATGGTTGACGAAGCAAGCTCGGGAAGTACCGCATTCCTCTTCACATGGTGCAATATTACGTCCTTCTCGGACAGACCTTTGCTTCTTGCATTCCTCACATATTCCAGTCCCATGTTGTCCGCATACCCGGATTGCAACATGAAAGTCAGAATTCCAGTAATGCTTATCACCAGAGTGGCTACAGGGAGAACCAGATGAATCAGCGCATTCCACGCAATAGGCAAATTGTCGTGTATCAGCGCATCAAAGACAATCATATGGGTTGGAGATGATATTAAATTCCCGTTACTTAACAGCCACTTAGGGGGAAATAGCCCAAGAGCATTATATGAAATAAATCCTGAAGTGGGAAAGACTGCAAGTGGGTTTCCTTGAATTACTCCCTTCCCAAATATAGTCAGTAATATAAACCCGGTCATATATGCAGGCATGGCAAACCCAAGAGAAACCAGATTTCTTAGCAGTGTCGAAATGGTTCCGTGATAATGTGTTCCCAAATATCTTCCCAATGGAAAAGATATAACAAGGGCTACGGCAATGCTGAAGAGTACCATTTCAAAGGTCATGGGGAAATCAACTGAGACCCAGAATACCACAGAGCCTGTATAACCTTGTATACCCGGGGGGAGACTAAGGTATCCCCAGTGTCCAGAGAATATATTAAAAACAAATTTGAAATAAGAAATCACAGAAGAAAAGAACGAATCTGATACAATGGGAATTTTTGTAGAGTATACCTCCTGGGCTCCCATGTACGAGAAGATGAGAAAAAGTATCAAGATAACTCCAAAAAGAATAGGAACCGATGTTAAGGTTCTTTTCAGCAAGAAAAGCCGGAGTCTCATTTCATAGAGATTTTATAATAATTTTTAAATTTTTCTGGTTCGTCACGATGCTCCCGGAAAGTCTCACCCTGTCCGGAAGATGATTGATGCCTTGCACTAAGAAGTGCCAGGCCTGTAAGTCAAATCCATATCATTCTGACTTCTAAATGACTTATGATAGGGGTCCATCCCGCTTTTTCTGAAATACTGTATAAAGAGATGATATATATGGCAATTGAAACTGGTATGCAAAGGAATAGTTTAAGTGCGGGTGTCATGGTTAGGGACAGAAATGGTATGGCACCAGGAAACAGTCCTCATGAGGCTGAAGAACCAGGAAAGCTACGAGTGTTCCCTGATGAACCTTTCCAGGAGCCGGTTGTAGCCGTCCCGATCCTCCCACATGGTCAGGTGGGAGCATCCCTTGAATATGACAAGTTCTGAGTTCCTGATCTTAGCGTGTATGAGGTTGGCCACCCCGGGAGTTACCTCATCATATTCCCCTACTGTTATGAGTGTAGGGATTTTTATGTCCTGTATTCTGTCTGTTATGTCCCAGTCCTTTATGGTACCAGTGATGGTGAATTCATTGGGTCCGTTCATTATCCTGTAAACATTCCTCTTATCCCCATATTCAAGGGATTGGGCTACTTCTTCAGGGATGCTGTCCATCCTCAGGAGGTGCTTCCTGTAAAATTCCTTCACGGCGGCCAAATACTCAGGATCTGAGGCATCACCTGTCTCGTCATACCTCCTTATGGCATCCCTGGACACAGGCGTGAGGTTATCTATGAGGCGGTACATTTCTGCCACCGTCAGAGGCACGCTTGAAAGGCCCCCGGAAACAATAAGACCCTTCAGCCTGTCCTGATATTTCAGGGAGTACGCCAGCGCCAGTGCTCCGCCATATGATGACCCCATGAGGAAGACCTTTTCGTCTCCAACAAGAGCTTTCCTGAGCTGCTCGGCCTCCTCCACGCCATAATCTATGGTAAATTTGCCCTGATCCGGCTCCTCTGATCTTCCGCAGCCGAACTGGTCGTAAAAAATGACTGTGATGCCATGATCCGACAGATCTGCAAGCGGCAGAAGGTAATCATGGGACATGCCGGGCCCGCCATGCATGGTGATCAGTTTTGCCCGCTCCCTCTCTGCCCTGAATATCCTGTAAAATATGCGGATTCCCTGGATTTCCAGGAACCCATCTTCTGACTTTCCTGCCATCAACTACACCATGTAACTGAAAGGTACTGAAAATATAAATGATACGTCAGGACATGCCCGCATATCATTTTGGTGATCCTGCATTATTGCTGCCATGTGATGCCATCTGGTCAAACATCTCCGTTATCTCCTCGACCGATTTTCCCTTTGTGACAGGCATTATCATGTAGAATACGGCAGCCGCAGCAACAGAGAGCACCCCGAACACCACAAGGGACCCTGCTATGTGTATAGTGCTGTCCATGAAGGGAAATATCTCAACTATGGCAAAGTTGGCTATCCAGTCTATAAAGGCTATGAGTGAAGCCATGGTGCCACGGTATTCTGTGGGAAAATATTCGCCCTGTATGATCCAGCCTGTTCCGCCAACGCCGAAGGCAAAGAATACTATGAAGAGGGACATGGCAACCAGCATTCCGATGTCACTGTTGGCATACTTCAGGGCAGCGCCCAGGAATCCGAACACTGCCATTCCTGTGTATCCGGTTATGGCCAGGGTTCTTCTGCCTGCCCTGTCAATTAGCTTGAATCCGATATACGTGGCCGCGACGTTTATCACGGCAAATATTGAAGCTGCCTCAACGGCAAATTCCTCGCTCATAACGCTGCCGCTTGCAGTGGAACCCACAAGATGCAGGCTGCTGATGATCAGCGGACCATAGTAGAATGGTATGTTTATTCCGGTAATCTGCTGGAACATCATGAACAGCCCCACTATGATGAACGCTCTCTTCACTCCGGGCGTCATCCGCTTTCTCCCTGCAGATGACGGGGGGTACTCCCTCTTCAGTTCCTCCTCATTTGTATCCACGCCAAGCCTCTTCAGAGATTCAACGGCTTTCTCATATTTGCCCTTGAGAACAAGCCACCTTGGGGATTCCGGCATCACAAACCTGAATCCCAGGCCGATGATTGAAGGCACTGCAGCCACTCCCAGCATTATCCTCCAGTCAAGGTTGAATGCCTGTGAGGGCAGGCCGTAAAGAACCGCAAGCCCAATGAGATATGCTCCCAGGATACCCACAGTGATCATCCACTGCTGCAGTATGCTGAAACTGCCTCTTCTCCTCTTTGGTGCCCATTCCGCAATGTAGGCGGTTGCAATGGCCGAGTCCGCACCAACTGCAATTCCTATGAGCGTTCTTGAGACCAGCAGCATGAAGAGGTCAACTGTCACAGCGGACAGGATCGCCCCAAGGCTGTATAGAAAGGCATCGAATATGAGCATGTACTTCCTGCCGTATCTGTCAATAAGTCCTGCCGCAAGGAGCGCACCCACTGCGGCACCAAGGGACACCCCTGAGAACAGGTATCCCTTGATGAAGGGATTCACCGTCACGTAGCTTGAGGGGAGAAAGCCCTCCACAATGCCTATGTTTGAGGTATCATAGCCAAAAAGAAATCCTCCTATTGTTGAAAGAACGGTCAGAAGCCAGAAAAATCTTGATGTTTTTCCGTTATCAAGCCTTTCAAGAATCGGTTCCCCGGTTCCAGTGCCTGTGGTTTTCATTCTTCCAGAGCGCAATATCAATTATAAATTTTTGTCAGACGATATTCATGAGCTCGTATTTTCACGGTGTTTCTCTTGTTTGCTGACAGCTCCAATGTGTGTCCAGCGGGGTTG
>JAKAQT010000103.1 GCA_021819605.1 Thermoplasmata archaeon | reverse complement strand
CTTGTTAATAACGATCCATTTGAGGAGGTCCGGCCTCTGCATCAATTTCACAGTACCATATATGGAAGCGAACACTCCTCCCCGTTCTATATCTGCAACAAGAATCGCAGGTGTGCCATATATTTCTGAAACAAACATGTTGGCCAGATCCCGCTCGAAAATATTGATTTCAGCTGGAGAGCCTGCACCTTCTGCCACAATAAGATCGAACTTTTTTGCGAGATAATCCAGCGATGATTTAACAACGTTCTTTCCCTCAGAGGAAAGGAATTTTCCGTAACACTTCTGATCCATGGTTCCCATGCTCTTCCCGAGAACTATGACCTGTGATCTTCCGTTGCCCTCGGGTTTCAGCAGGATTGGATTCATCTCCTTTTCAGGTTCTGTTCTGGAAGCTCTTGCCTGAAGCCATTGTGATCTTGATATCTCATATCCTCCCTCTATGGATACGGAGTTCAGTGACATATTCACAGACTTGAAGGGGCTCACCCGAAAGCCCAGATCAGAAAAGTACCTGCAAAGGGCCATGGCAATGGTGCTCTTACCGGAGCTGGATGAAGTTCCAACCACCTGCAGGATACGGGGTCTGTTTTCCATAAATGCTGAATTGCAACGATGTATAAAACTGCCTCAAGATACAGCAGCGCCATAGACGCATCATCCCGGCCATTCGGGATGGTTTGCTGGCCTGCATGTTTCATCACAAAAGCTGGTTTGCTCTATATTCTCACAGGTTATGGCAGGTCAGAAAAGTTTCCTCATATGGTACATACTTCAGGGAATTTTTTACGAAAGTTATTTATTGGGTGCTGGCATTCACACTAAGCTTCTACGCTGATTGGTCCATATGAGTGAGCTTCTCGATGAATTTGAAGGAAAAAGGGAGGTTATTCGGCAAATAGTGGAAGAGCACATCAAGAAAAGAGATGAGGCTGCTGCCGAAAGCCATAGATATGCTGAAGAAAGAGATATTCTTAACAACAAGGTTCACGAGATGCGTGATGAGGTTAAGAAGAAAATAGCCGAGAAGAACGATCTCATAGAGCAGGTCCAGAAACTCCGTGCTGAAAAGGAGGAACATTATGCAAACCTCTCAGAACTGAGGAAGGATTACAGAAAGGTCAGGCAGGAGACAAATGTTGAGGGCGTTGACAAGCAGAGCCTCAGATTGAAGGAGAAAGAGCTTCAGCGTTTGGAAATCAAGCAACAGACCACAGAACTGGGCAAGGATGAAGAGAAGAAAGTTGTTCACGAGATCAGGAAGCTGACCAATGAGATCAAGCAGATAAGGCAGATCAGGGAAAAGGAGCTTGAGAGCAACGATTCGGTAAGGGACCTGAACCAGAAGATTACTGCCGAGAGGAAAGCCGGAGAAGCATTAAAGGTCCAGATTGATGAAATTTCAGCCAAGATCACGGCACTTAGCGAAGGGATCAACAAGGATCTCCAGGATCTGGATGAAACCAGGAAGAAAGCGGACGAGTACCACGAGCAGTTCATCAAGTTCAGCCAGGAATCCACAAAGGAGCATGAAGCATTTATTCAGGCCAAGAACGATCTCAGGGATCTTGAGAAGGTCATTTCAAGCCTGCGTACCAAAACAAGGGCAACAAAGAAGAAGGAAAAGGAAGGAGAACTGCAGAGCAGGGCAACAGAACTCTTTGAGAAGTTCAAGAATGGCGAACAGCTCACAACCGAGGACCTGCTCATTCTACAGAAGGCAGGATTCCTCTAAATTCATAAATTTATTAATGGATTATGAAGAGTTTTCCTCTTCAATGACGTCAGATGACAGGGATACATTATAAACCCTGGAATTGCTCTGAAGCTTGAGCTGGGGAGCCAGGACGCTTTCATGCACCTCGCACGACTTGTCTATTGAGGTCCCTTTCATTATGACAGATTTTACCAGTTTTGAGCCATCATTTACCTTCACGTTGTCCATCAGGATGGAATCTTCTATGACAACATTATCGCCGATCTGAACATTGTCGTAGATTGCGCTTTTCCTTATGACTGTGCCCTTGCCTATCTTCACTGAAGATCCTATATATGTTGGCCCCTGAATATCAGCCCCTCTGATGTCCTTCATGAAACTGTTGATTATGAGCTTCCCCGAAAGATTCTCGCCATTCATGGCAGTCCCATATTTCTCAGTCATGAGCTGATTTGCCCTTATCATGTCATTTGGCCTTCCGGTGTCCAGCCACGTCCCTTCGCCTATGTATCCGTGTATCTTGATCCCTTCACCCAGTAGCAGGGGGAAGAGTTGCTTTGCGAAATCATACGGCTGCCCTGCAGGAATGTAGTCAAGTATCTCCGGCTCCATGATGTAAAGGCCCGCATTTATGAGATTGGAAAAAGCCTGGTCAGGAGTTGGCTTCTCGAGGAATCTGGTAATCAGGTTGTCCTTCATCTCCACTATGCCGAACTGAGACGGGTCCTCCACTGTTGTCAGGACAATGGTGATCTTTGCCTTTGATTTCCTGTGGAAATCCACAATCTTTGCCACATTGAAGTCTATGAGCGTGTCACCGCTTCCAACCACAAATGTGTCGTCAATGAACTTCGATATGAGCTTGATGCTGCCCGCTGTTCCGGCAGCCTCTTTTTCCACTGAAAAAAGTATATTCTGGTCAGATTGCTTGAACTGCAGGACACCTTTAATCAGTGATTCAAACTTGTAGCCTGCAGTTATGATAGCATCCTTTATTCCTGCTTCATAATAGGAATCCAGGACATATCCTATGCACGGCTTTCCGGCAATGGGGACCAGCGGTTTCGGGATGGAGTATGTTATGGGTCTCAGTCTTGTTCCCTTGCCTCCTGCCATCACAACAGCTTTCAGTGACATAGATTAATAGCATTAAATTGAACATTAACTTTGCGGCTACAGGAACAGGCTATCTGCATAAACCTGTGCACCCGGCATAAATTTTGCGGGCAACCTGGAGAAATATTAAATTCACCGCGTGCATCAGTATCACGCTATGAACAGATATGTCAGTCTGCTTCCTTACTGGTTCCTGAATTTCACAATAGGCTTCGGGTGGTTTACTCTTTCGCCAATACTCCCGGATCTTTCAGCACATTACGCCGTAGGTACCGAATCAATACTGCTTCTTATATCGCTGTACGGCTATACAATGGTGGCATTCGCACTTCTTTCGGGGTATCTGTCGGCTAAATATTCCGTAAGAATTTCCCTAATGATCTCTGCCTCCCTGTCAGTTGTCGGGCTTATCATAAGGTCCATTTCACCTGACTACGCGGTGCTTTTCTTGGGCCAGATCATTGCTGCCTCTGCATACCCCCTGGCACTTGGTCCTGTGGGGGCGCTTGCCCAGTCCATAAACAGGGAAAGGGCCAATACTGTTGTTGGAGTCAGTGTTGGGATACTGTTTCTCGGCATGTCTGCTGGTGCACTTCTCACTCCATACTTCTTTGCATTGCTTAAGGACAGCATATCCGGCATCTTCCTGCTGGACGCTGTGCTCGCAATTGCTGCCCTTATAATTCTCCCCCTGGGTTCCAGAACATATCCGACGGAATATGCCGGCAAATCCCTTCGTGGGTCATTCCGGCCCGGGATGATCAAGAACTGGTACGTTGGCCTGATCATATCGGCATTCTCTGTTATGTTCGGAGGGATCGCCTCACTGGCCCTGATAAATCATCATGTAAGCACAAGCAGTGCCCTGGCCTATGGCGGTGCAATGTCAGGACTGGCATTCCTTGGGTCTGCCCTGGGAGCCATAATTCTGCCTCCCATGTTTGAGAGAATCAGAATGATACGTGCTGGAATGGTGATCACTTCCGGCTTGTCTCTGGTTTCGATCTTACTTTTGACATACTTCCTTGCATTCACATCCGCCATCAATGTACTGCTGGTATCTTTCTTCATGTTCGGCTTCTTCGGCAATGCCTTCTGGTCCATGGCCATGACCTCAACAACCAGGTACGTTGAGGATCCTGCAAAGGCCGGCTTCTCAACGTCCATGTACAGTGTGGCAACAAACCTCGGAGTAGCCCTGATTCCAACGTTCTTCGGGGTTTTCTTCCTCGCTTCACCGGCAAACGGGATGATCATAACGTCTGTCCTTGTGGCTGCTGCGTTTATACTTTCATTCTTCCTTATTGCAGGTAGGATAGCCACCAAATCTCCAGAAAGGACAGCAAGCTAGAAAAGGAACAGATAAAAATGTCTGACAACATTTATATATAATTCTTGCTATAAGGCTATAGAGTTAACCATTATGTCATCACTGATTTATCCGGCCGCAATAGCACCTTATGCCGTATACATAACACTTCTGCTGGGATTCGTAGATGGTCTGCTATTTGGCCTTGCAATCAAGAAGGCGCTTGTTTCCGTGGTTCTCATAGTGGTGGCGTTCATCCTGGCTTCATTCCTTGGCCTCACGTTCATCCCGAGCCTCCAGACCTCGCAGATATACTCGTCCCTTTCAGCATTCTTCAGCCAGCTCAACTTCGGAGCAATTGGCGTCACATTCTCAATTGTTCTGTTTGCAATAGGTTTTGGCATAGGCATATGGAAAGGATGATGGCGAATCCCCATCAGCTGTCGCTTCTCTTTCAGGTCCTTGCATGAGATGTTTGGAGGAACATCAGGTGTCGTTTCGTCGCTTGCGGCACCACGCTATAGGACGCACCCTTTAACGGTGTACTGAGAAGAAATTGCCAAAAATATGGTAATTATCAGGATACACTGGTGGAATAGCGCTTAGAAAAATTGTAAAAATGGAGAGATTCAATGTTCATCCATTGGAACCTTGAATCTTACCCCTGACCTGATGAGATCCCTGGAGCTGGAGTATCCGGCATCAGCATGCCTTATCACGCCTATACCAGGATCAGCATTCAGGACGGTAGAGACCTTGTCATCAGCCTCCCTGGTACCATCAACCACAAGGACAAATCCAGCATGAATGGAATTGCCAATTCCGGTTCCCCCACCATGGTGGACGGACACCCATGTGGCACCCGATGACGCATTGAGCAGTGCATTCAAAATGGGCCAGTCTGCTATGGCATCACTGCCGTCCTTCATCCCTTCCGTTTCCCTGAATGGCGATGCTACGGATCCTGTGTCATGATGG
>JAKAQT010000102.1 GCA_021819605.1 Thermoplasmata archaeon | reverse complement strand
CCGTGGGGGAAGAATCGTACTGGGAGTCACAACCCAGATGTACAAATGCCCGCCTGTCCCATGGGAGATGGCCATGATGCTGGATGAGTATTTTCGGGCAAAGGGCCTGAGGAACAAGGTGGAAATCACAGTTGCACACTGGACAAAGAAACCAATGGCCATGTTTGGTCCGGTCATATCAGGCCCTGTGGCCGGATGGCTGGAGGAGAAAGGGATCAACAGCATAAACGGATTCAAGCTTGCCAGCATTGACGGGGAAGGCCAGAAACTGGTGGGGGAATCCGGTGAAAGCGTGGATTATGATCTGGCAATAGTCGCGCCGCCACACAGGGCACCCGACTTCATTTCCAGTAACCCTGAGCTGGCATCCAAAAACGGCTGGCTGGATTCAAATACAAAGAACTTCAGGAACAGGGGCTATGATGACGTGTA
This sequence comes from Thermoplasmata archaeon, assembly GCA_021819605.1. Classification (GTDB taxonomy): domain Archaea; phylum Thermoplasmatota; class Thermoplasmata; order Thermoplasmatales; family Thermoplasmataceae; genus UBA509. Next base: position 4,700 of record JAKAQT010000102.1, on the reverse strand, counting down.
TGCCATAGGCGACGCCATAGCACCATCCATAGGGATCGGCATGGCCGGAGTATTTGCACACTTCCAGGCTGATACTGCCGCATCGTACGTTGCTGGGGACATAATCGGATCATATGATCCCATACCATACAATACAATAGGGCTATGCGCATCTGACACTGGCGACGCAGGATGGATAGCATACTGCGACTTCAAGAGTAAGATTGCCGATTCCAGAACTCCATTTCCGGACTGCAGGTCCATGGGGAGGAGCAGATTAATGAAGATTGCCCATGCAATATACGAGAAATATTTCCTTGCAAGCATATATGGGGGGTGGTACTGATGGCAGGCTCTGATGATGAAAGGATGGAGAGGATCCTCAGGATGATTGAGGATCTTGAGCCCACGCTCAGGACGGTGAAAAAACTGCAGGAATCTGGCCTGATGGCAGTAGTGGATGCGCTGGCAGAACAGTCTGACGTTCTATTCAATTATGCAAGCACCATGGATCTTCTGGGAACGGCCTCCGCCCTGGTCAGGTTCATTCCACTGATCAGCAGTGCGGTTGGGGACATGGATCCAGAGAGGTTTGAAGCCGGAATAAAGGGAGTTTCGTGGAACTCCATGTTTTCACTCCTGCTGGCGGTTATGGAATCAGTGGGACAAGGAATGGAGAAAGTGGAGATACCATCCTCCAGGCCAGGAACACTGGCTCTTCTGTCGGAAGCAAGGAGCCCAGAGATGGCATTTCTCATAAGGCTTATGAGGGAGATTGCCAGGGGTGTCATGGATCAGGAAACTAAGAACAGGGAAGGTGGAATAAAGCCTCAGGAGTAGAATTTGTAATCGTAGAGAATCATCACATTGGCAGAGGAATCAACCTCCCTGATCCTCGATATGCTTCCCCTGGCATTTGTCAGGCTCTCAGAGAAGCATGTATATACGCCGGCTCTGCTGTCCGATATGGAGAATATGGTCTGTGGGGCAAGTATTTCCCTGACCCTGTCAACAGAAGTGGAAAAAATTGAATAGAGTACAATATCGCCACCAGACAGGTCAAGTTCCGTGATGACGCCAAGTATGTGGTTTCTGAACAGGAGATTCAGGCGCCTCTTGGCAGTCATATATGGAATATCGAGATGGTTGGATATATCGGTCACCGACATCCGTGGATCGGTTTTCAGTACGTTTATAATCTCCAGATCTGTGCTGTTTATGTTCATCCCAAGGGGTGCCATGGGTGGCACATACTGCATCACAGGAGCACCGAGTTTTGACATGGCATCGCCAAGCTTCCTGTCGATCTCTGCCTGATCCCTTCCGGAAAAACCGTACAGGCTTATTTCCTCAAGGCATTTTATCTTGGAGATAACATCCCCGTCGTAGTCCTTTTCAGTCCTGAAGGCCGCAAACGCCTCAAGATAACCATTGATCCTTGGGCTCACATGCAGCGTGAAGCCCTTTATGATACCGTCATCAGTCAACCGGCTCATCCTGTAGTTCAAAGCCTGGGCTGATATCCCCACATCCATTGCTATCTTTCTCTGGGCGATCCGTCCATCCTTAAGGATACTGAAGAGAATTCTCTTGTCGGTTACATCCATTCATGGCACTTATCCAATGCAGTTCATTAAGGTTATCTATTTCCGTTTCGGACTGGTGCTGATTGCCGCTTGGAATCACCGTTTTCAACATTTTCGATGATTCTGTCGAGCCTGTCACGAATTTTAGCCAGAATATCCATGCTGTACGGATTCAAGGCAATTGTGTCCATCATTACCTCCCTGCTTTCGTCGCTGTAGATGCCTTCAAATTCCGACAGCATTCGGGAACTTCTTGTGGTGAGGTCGGTTTGGGCTTTTCCTGTTGAATCAGCCAGCATGGAAAGAATATAAGGCCTCACAAGCAGATCAATCATAGCCCTGTCATGGTCCGAGGATGACATGATTCTTATGAAGCTTCCCGGGAACATCTGTTTTATGATGTCAATTGAGCCTGGAGTGGATAGATCATCTATGTAGATGATGTTCCGTGTATTCTGTGAATTCAAGGTTGAGGGCCCAAAGAGGGGATGGATGCTTATGATCTTCCCGGCAAAAGGACGGAATGGAGATTTTACAGAACATATCTCAACAAGCTTGCCAGGATCCCTGCAGCTACTGACGATGTTCAGTGCAGCCCGGATCGGTACGGCAAGAAGTGCATAATCAAGAGAATCAAGCATCTCCTCAGTAAAATCCACGCCATGCACAGGAATAACAGTATGCCCAGCGTCCTTCAGGAGTTTCATGGCGGCAGAGCCAAACCTTCCTGTATATCCAACTACAGCTATCCTCAATGTTTCACCACAGCAATCAAGTTAAGGCCGGATGGATCTGGTGGGAATGTGCTGAATCTCAGAAGCCCATCCTCAGGCATGCTGGCAATGTCCCGGGGGCATTCATGGCCTATGGATATCTCAGGAATGCTTTCTGGGGGCTTTCCCATGACAATGTGTCCTCCCCTCATCTGTATGGCTGTCTTCAGGGATGCTGGCAAATCTGTCTGTGTCACAAACTCCACGCCCGGAGCTGCCATTACGGTTCCCAGCATTGAGAGCAGATCATCAGTTTCACCCCTGAAAGCGACTCCGCTTCCTCTGTGCGCATTCACTGCAGAGATTGCCGTTTCCTGAGTTCTTATGGAGAATTCAAAGAGGGTTACAAGAATGGACCTGAGAACCTCGTCCTTTATGCCGGAATCCCTTATGACATCAAGTTCGCGATCCCTCAGCCTGAGTTCCATACCGCTGGAATTCTTTATCATGGCTATACGGGAGGACAGATCCATGCGTTCTGAGAACAGGCGCAGTATTGCCATGGAATTTTCCAGGATTTTAGCTCTCAATCCGGAAAGCTCATCAGCGTCCGCTGTCTCCATGAAATGAATCACTCTCCATGTAATACATGACATGATATAGCATATCATTCAATAAAAATTCTTGCACCCATCCAGATGATTCTTTATTAGAGACGTCTGCATTTGAAAGCCATATGAAGAACGAACTCAGTAATGAGATGAGCAGCGGCATAATGGTCTACAGGATCGGCCAGGACGGAAAGAGGGAATATCTATTCCTGGTGAGGAAGGAAGGGTTCCTGGATTTCCCAAAGGGCCATATAGAGGAAGGGGAGACTGAAATGACCGCAGCAAGGCGGGAGACCCTGGAGGAAACAGGCATGAATGTTGACATAATACCGGGTTTCAGGCACGAGATGGATTACCTTTTCAGCCACAGGGACCAGAAGGTGAAGAAGACGGTGGTCATGTTTGCAGGAAGGGCACTGGATAATGAATCGCCAACCATATCCCATGAGCATGTCGGCTTTGTGTGGATGAAGTATGAGGACGCCATGAAATCATTAACATACGATAACCAGAGGAAAATGCTTGAGGAAGTGGACAGGTTCCTGGAATCCCTAGGAAATTCGTGAAAGTGAACCGTTTACCATCCTGTAAACGTGGTCTGCCAGTTCTCCATCGCTGGGGTTGTGGCTCACAAATATGATGTCAATCCCTTTCTCCCCTGCCAGTGCAGATAAGGATTTTATGAAACTGGAACTGTCGCTGATTCCGGAGGTTACCTCATCCATTATTATGAGGTCTGGCCTGTGAAATATGGCACTTGCAGCCGCAAGGCGCATTTTTTGGCCCAGGCTCAGTTCTGACACCCTTCCTCTGAAATCCACTCTTAGGTTATCCTTCAGGGCTTTTATGTCACTGCGGTATCTCTTCGGGTTCTGCGGCCAGCTGATGTGGGAATCCACGTCAAGGTTCAGGAGAACAGTTTCACTGTTGAGATATATGATGCCCCGACGCTGCAGTTCAACGTTGGTGACATCCCTGCCGTTCACCATGACGTGCCCTGTGAATTCGCTGAAATGCCCGGCCACTGCCCTGAGGAAAGTGGTTTTGCCTGACCCGTTCTCCCCCTCCACGAATATGACTCCTGAATCTGAGAGCCGGGCATTGAGCCTGAATGTCCCCCTTGACATGCTTATGCTGGCATCAACGGTCATGCTTCAACTCCTGCATGCCGGCCTGCGCCTGCCAGCCTGGCCGCGGCAAGGATTGCAAGGGAGACAATTATCATTATGGCCGATGCTGTTATGGCGACACCCGGCCCGAAGTATCCATAGTACTGATATATGAGGACTGAAGCTGCACTTACGCCATTGAAGGGGTACTGTGTTACATAATATGCCACAATTGCTATGGACCCAAACTCACTCATTGCCCGGCTCATTGATGTCAGCATCGAGGAAATGACCTGCCTGAGCATTCCTGGAAGCACAGCGCCGTAAAGTGTCCTGATTCTGGAGGCACCGAAGGACTGTGAAAGCAGGTCTGGAAATATGTTCCTGGAGGAAAGAGCAGACTGCATGGACCTGATATAGATGGGCGCAGAAACAAATGCCAGGGCTATGACCATCCCCTGTATGGTGTCAAAGAAGTCTATGCCAATGGATTCCAGGAACTTCCCTGTGGGCGTGAAGGGACTTCCCAGGATGAGTATGGCAATGCCCACTATGGGATGTGGTATGGAGGCAGGTATGTCGGCTATGGTTTCCATTCCTCTGTGCACCCTTGAAGAAAGTTCGTAGGCAAGAGGGGTGAATACTATGAAAACAAGAACCGCTGCCAGAACGGATGTGAGCAGGGTCAGGGCTATGGCCTTC
>JAKAQT010000006.1 GCA_021819605.1 Thermoplasmata archaeon | reverse complement strand
TATGGTACTTTTTCGTTCCGATAACATATTTATAACCATACAGGATAAGGGAGCCATTCCACACTGAAAGTATCTTATTGTACTAAGCAATGTGGAATGACACGGTCAATTGAAGGATGGTTTAATGGCTCAGGATCAGAAATCAGAGACGAAAGAGAAGAAAGATACGAAAAAGGAGACAAAGAAGGAAGTCCCTAAGAAGGATGTCCCCAAGGAGAAGAATGAGGATTTCCAGTACATAGTCCGTATTGGAAGCAAGGATCTTGATGGTGAGAGAACGGTCAGGGTTGCCCTTGCAGATCTTAAAGGTGTGGGTGACAGGCTGTCACAGATAATTGTTGGGAAACTTGGGGTTCCGGCCGACAAGAAGATCGGTGAACTGAAGGAAGAAGATATTGACAGGATCCGGGATTTCGTGGAATCAAAGGACTATGAAGGCATTCCGTCGTGGGCACTTAACCACAGAAGGGAGCTTGTCACAGGTGATGACATTAATGTGGTATCCAACGATCTGGACCAGATCATACAGGACGACATCAACCTGATGAAGAAGGTGAAGATGTACCGTGGTGTAAGGCATGAAAGGGGCAAGAAGGTCAGAGGACAGAGGACAAGATCAAATGGAAGAAAAGGCCTTACAGTTGGAGTCCAGAGGAAGAAGGAGTAAAGGAGAGATTTAAATGGGAGATCCAAAATTTCCAAAGAAAACTTATTCAACGCCAAGGCACCCCTGGGAGAAAGAGCGCATCGATTCTGAAAGGGAGCTTCTCAATAAGTTCGGACTTAAGAACAAGAGGGAACTGTGGAAAAACATGGAGCTTCTGAAGTCATTCAGGAGTCAGGCAAGGGAACTTCAGGCGAGAATGAGAACCAATGACGACAATGCAGTAAAGCAGTTCCAGCTGCTCATTAAGAGACTTAACCGCTACAGTATCATATCAGAGAACGCAACACTTGATGATGTCCTTTCACTGACAATCGAGGACATACTTGCAAGAAGGCTGCAGACAATCGTGTACCGCAAGAACTATGCTCGAACACCCAAACAGGCGCGTCAACTTATCACGCATGGGCATATCACCATGGACGGAAGACGCGTAACGGTTCCAGGGATAATTGTGGAGGGTCACATGGAGGGTCAGATTGGCTACACAGAGAGTTCACCGCTAAATGATGAGCTTCATCCACTCAGGCAGATTATAATGAATGGCCCTGGCGCACAGCAGGGCGAATCTGGTCAGGAAAATGACAGCCAGGATGAAACAGGGTCAGGGGAAGAGAAACAATGAATAAAACAGGTATTGCTCATATTTATGCTTCGCAGAATAACACCATCATACTGGTGACTGACACAACAGGTGCCGAGACACTTGCAAAGGCCACAGGCGGAATGGTTGTAAAGAATGACAGGGACGAATCAAGCCCATATGCGGCGATGAAGGCTGCCGACCTAATAGCAGAGAAGCTGAAGGAAAAGGAAATTTCAGATCTCATAATAAAGGTCAGGGCACCAGGCGGAAGCAGATCAAAGATCCCCGGCCCTGGAGCGCAGTCTGCCATCAGGGCACTTTCGAGAGCCGGTTTCAAGATTCTCCGTATAGAGGAAGTAACACCCGTTCCCCATGACGGCACAAAGAAAAAAGGCGGAAAGAGGGGAAGGAGAGTTTAAGCGCATGACCCTTAGGATCCTTGAACTGCAGGATTATTACATTAAATTTTCAATAGGTGGAATTGATTCAGGAATAGCCAACTCCATAAGGAGAACCCTGATCAACGATATCCCGAAGCTTGCCATCGAAAAGGTCACATTCCATCATGGCCAGATAAGGGATGGAGAGGGGAATGTCTATGATAGTTCCCTTCCTCTTTTTGATGAGATTGTAGCTCATCGTCTTGGCCTGATTCCACTGGTCACCGACCCGAAGATGAATTTCAGGAATGAATGCAGCTGCGGAGGCCAGGGATGTCCCCTGTGCACAATGACATATTCAATAAACAAGATCGGGCCGGCAATGGTCACATCTGGAGATCTGCAGCCGGTTGGAAATCCGGAGCTCGTACCAGCAGACAGGAACATACCAATCGTGAAGCTTGGACCTAAGCAGGCAATACTTGTGACAGCAGAGGCAATAATGGGAAGAGGCCGGGATCACACAAAGTGGCAGGCAACGTCGGGTGTATCATACAAATATCACAGGGAGCTCAGGATAACCAAGGCCGACTTCGAAAACTGGGAATTCTACAAAGAAAAATGCCCAAAAAGTGTGCTTTCCGAAGATTCAAAGCAGATCATCTTCACTGACGATGACAGGTGCCCATGGATTTCACAGCTGCTGGACAGGCAGGGAGTAAAGATCATAGAGGATGATACAAACTTTATTTTCCAGTTCGAGACAGATGGTTCATACAAGGCAATTGACGTTCTCCAGTACGCCATGAAGAGACTGCCGCAGAGGCTCAACACACTCCTGGACAGCCTTGTAACCCCTGACTGACCATAATATTATTTCATTACCTTCCCATATGACATAATTATGACAGATTTTTTCAAATCACTTGACGCTATCGGCAAGGATGTAATGGAGGGATTCAACCGCAATTCCTCAAACAATTCCCCATCCAACCTGGTGGGAATGGGGGCTGATGGGACCGCAACACATTACCTTGACAAGATCTGCGAGGACATAATAATCCAGGGAGTAAACGAAATGGACATTCCTGTAAATATAGTGAGTGAGGAAGCTGGCATAATAAACAGGGGCTATGATATGAATCTGGTCATTGACCCTCTGGACGGCACCTTCAATGCGCTTCATGGCTTACCTTTCTATTCCGTATCCATGGCCGTGATGGGGCGGGATTTTTCTTCATTGAGCACCGGCTACGTGAAGGATCTTTATGGCGGTGACGTATATCATGCTGTCAGGGGCAGGGGTTCATACTTCAATGGAAAGAAAATATCAGTGGCAAAGGAATCGGTTGGATGCTGGATTTCAAAGGCAGGAAAGTGGCAGGATCCATTGAACCGCAGGATCATGAGCCTCAGAGGAAAACACCGCAGGCTTGGCTGCGCTTCCCTTGAAATGTGCCTTGTTGCCAAGGGGTCCGCTGACCTTATGGCCTACGTCGGGGAGGGTGTTTTCATAAGAAATATAGATATCGCGGCGGGTTCACTCATTGTCAGGGAAGCAGGAGGCATTGTTGTGGATCAGGATGGCACTGATCTGAATCTTGGGCTTGATGTTGCAGAAAGATCCCATGTGATCGCTGCAGCAAACAGGCAGCTTCTGGAGGGGATAGTTTGAAGATAGGTTTCTCCGTAAGGAAGGGATGCTCAAGATGTGCCAGCATTGTGCAGAGAATCGTGGAGATACTGCCTGATGACTGGGATCTGTATTATGACAGGGAAACTGCCAGGTTCCTCGACCTGAAGGGAACGGACATAGACAGGATGAAGGTCGACATGGTAATTGCTGTTGGCGGAGACGGCACGGTTCTCAGGGCCATACAGAGAGCAAACACGCCCGTTCTGGGAATCAACATGGGCGGCCTGGGCTTCCTGTCTGAAGTGGAGATTGGCGACGTTGAAAGGTCAATGTACCGCATAATGAGGAATGATTACCGCATAGAGAGCACAATGAAGCTGAAGGTCCTGATCAATGGCGTGGAGACCATGGAATGCACCAACGAGGCAGTGATTCATACAAGCAAGATTGCAAAGATACGGAAATTCAAGCTTTACATTGGCGACAACTTCTTTGACACCACCACGGCTGACGGCCTCATAATTGCGACACCCATTGGTTCAACATCATATTCATACAGCGCGGGAGGCCCCATAATCTATCCCACCCTTGATGCGGCGGTTATATCCTACATTGCGCCTTTCCGCTCAAGAATAAGGCCGGTGGTATTCCCGTCGGACAAGGAGATATTTGTGAGATTTGGCGGCAAGGACCAGAGCTGCGTGGTCATACTGGACGGGCAGACGCAGTATAATGTGGATGAGAGGGATGAGATATCCATAAGGGTATCGGAAAACAAGGCCAGGTTCGTGACATTTCGTGAATCTTTCTACGACCGTATAAGGGAAAAGCTGATCAAGAATGTGGTCTATTAGAAAAAGAACGCTTCAGATGATAATGGAGGCCTCAAAGGATTCATATCCCCGGGAATTTGGGGCATTCCTCCGGGCCGAAAACAACGTCATATATGAGATTGCCATTCTTCCGGGGACAGTGCAGGGCGATCATCACACAATATTTCAGCTTTACAGCAAACCCATTGACTTTTCACTTGTGGGAAGCGTACACTCGCACCCTTCCGGATTCACCATTCCAAGTGATGCTGACCTGTCAATGTTCTCCAACACCGGTGCTGTCCACATAATAGTTGGGTATCCCTATAACCTTGAGAATTTCACAGCCTATGACCGATCCGGAAAAAGGATAGAGATGAAGGTTATCTGATTTCCCCGATTCAGATCAAGAAAGTCCGTTATTCCCTGCAAGTTCACGGTCTTCCTTCTCGTACTCATCGTATCCTATGGCGTCATAGTATTCTGACCTGGTCATGAGGCGTTCCATGAAATCCCTCTGGGTGCCTGACTTCTTAAGGTCTGAATAGATATTTTCAACAGTTTTCAGCATGGCCCTGAATGCTGTGAGAGGAAAGATCACAGCCCGGTAGCCGATCTCCCTTATCTCGTCAACAGAGAGAAGCGGGCTCTTCCCAAATTCCGTCATATTCGCCAGCAAAGGGGCTTTTACTTCGGAGGCAAACCTCTCAAACTCTGATCTGGATTCCAGAGCCTCGGTGAAGATCATATCTGCTCCTGCCCTGATGTATTCCCTGGACCGTTCAATTGCGTCATCCAGGCCATTCACCGATCTCGCATCTGTTCTTGCAATAATGACAAAATCCCTGTTCTTTCTTGCAGAAACTGCAGCCTTTATCTTCAGCACCATATCGTCCTCTGGGACTATCCTCTTGCCGTTCAGGTGACCACATCTCTTGGGAAGGACCTGATCCTCAATGTGAATGGCACTTGCCCCTGCATGCTCCATTTCCCTGACTGTGCGGATAACATTAATCGTTTCTCCAAAACCTGTATCCACATCCACAATGAGGGGAAGCCTGGTGACTGCAGCAATCCTCCTTGCTTCCTCGGCAACTTCAGTTAAAGTTGTGACAGACAGGTCCGGAAGTCCCATGTTTCCAGCCACACCAGACCCGGAGAGATACAGTGCATTGAATCCAGACCTCTCAGCAAGAATTGCGGAAACGCCATTGAAGACGCCCGGCGCAACACAGAAGTCATTCTTCAGTATCTTCCGGAGTTCTGATGGTCCTGAGTTTATATTATCTCTTAAAACTGACATCAGAAATCACCTCCATTAATTCCCGTACCACATGTTTCTGGAAACTTTTCATGAAATCCATCAGTATGGACGAGTTCTCCGGACCCATCACTCTCTCGCCCTTAGCCTTCAGGTCATCCCAGGTGTATGGCTTCCTGAAATGTCCCTTGGGGGCATCCATCTCTTCAGTGAATGTGCCGTTCTCAGCCTCAACAGTGATCTTAACTGGCAGATAATCGGGGTACATCCTGTTGAATTTTTCTGTCACCCTGTATGTTGACCTGTCGATTAAACCCAGAATACGGGAATCGTGAAGCAGGTCGTCACTGTATGATTCCGGATTTGGTGCGCCGTGAAGCAGGGTGTAAGCAACGATATAAGGCATGCTGTGGTCAGCTGTCTCCCTTGTTTTTGGCCTTAGCTTCTCAGGGCCCTTTATGATAATGCTGTATGCAACCTGGAACGTTTCAACATCAACGTGCTTTATTTCCCCTTTTATTCTGCTCCTGAGATTCAGAGCAACCTCTGCAGCGCTCATTGCGTGGTATTCCACCGGAAAATTCTTTATCATGGTGTGAAGGACCTTGCCAAACCCAAGCTCCGGCGAGAATTCTCCAGATACCTGCCTGAAGAACCCCATCTCGCCTGTGAAGACCGGCGATGGCCCTGTGAACCCCTCAGAAGCCAGAAGAGCAGCAAAAACAGCATTCCTGGAAGCATCGGATGCGGTGCATCCTTTCCACATGCTGAGCTCTCCAGCTCTTGTCTGCCTCATGCTTATGCTGTTGTTGAGCGAAAGGCTGATGGCATTCTCGAATTTCTTCCCGTCCAGATCCATCAGGTTGGCAAGGCCAGAAGCTGCTGAAATTGAAATGTATGTTACATGGTCCCAGCCCCTGTCCCTTATTGAGACAGCATCAGCAAGCGACCCCACAACGTCATAAGCCAGGGACGCAGCTTCAAGAACTGCGCTGCCGTCATAATCCATGGCATCAGCCACTGCGAGCAGAGGAGGTATATTGTCAGAGGGATGCAATGCCTCCTTGGAGAGGTAAGTGTCGTTGTAGTCCAGGTACCGGGTCATGGATCCGTTTATGAAAGCTGCAATATCTGGAGTGGCCTTCCCGGCCCCAAAGTAAACCCGGGATGACAGTTTGCCGGTAAGTGGTAGGAATACCTTCTTCTCGATCCTGACCGGAGGAGCATCCCTTGCGCCATATGAGGTGATTATGGAATCTGCAATTCTTTTTTTCATCTCCTCAGAGACGTCTGAGGGAATGTGAGATCTTCTGATCTCATCCGAATGTTCAAAAATTTTAGTTATGACTGCGTCCATATTCTGCAATGGAATCGGACTATTTAACAGAATTCAGTGCCTCATGCCGAAAGTAAATATAGACTATTAATCTATATTTTAATGCCCACGCATTAAAAACTCATTCTCCAGTAACGAAATGCCATGAGATCAAGGCAAACATTTAAATGTAGGCATGACAATTGTTGTAAGCTTAGGACAGGCAGAAACATGGTTGTCATGGTAGTACGCGGGCATGAACATGCTCCTTTTGCCATGGAACGATCCTGCTATGCTGAGTCTGTGAATGAAAGGTGAGGGAAGATTGATAACAGTTGGTATCGACCTAGGATATGGTGACACGAAAGTCATCGGAGTGGACGGCAAAAGAGAGAAGTTCCCGTCAAGATGGGCTGGAACTGAGGCTAAGAACTGGGGAATAGGGGGATCAACAACGATCCTTACCATAAACGACGGTGAGCCATTCTTCTTTGGAGACAATGCCACGGGCGCAAACGTCAGGGAGCCCCAGGGAGATGGGAGACTTTCTGACCCGGACTCGTTGCCACTTCTTGCCGGAGCCCTATGGATGAGCGGAGCCGGAACGGACGGAAACCTGGCAGAAATAGTTCTTGGTAGCGGAACCCCCCTGGGTACTTTCGAACATGAGCTCAACGCTGCAAAGGAATTTCTGGAAGGTAAGGAATTCGATATAAAATCGGTTTCCGGAGAGACGAGAAAATTCAAGCTTTCAAAACTGGTCATGAGACCTCAGGGAGTAGGGGCGGCACTTTACCTGCTGGATCAGGGACTGATTAAGACCCAGTATGGATACGGTGTTGTTGTAGATATAGGTTCTAGGACTACTGATGTCCTAACCGTTAACCTGAAGAACATGGAACCTGTGGTGGAAATGTCATTCAGTATACAGGCGGGAGTCGGTGATCTTGTCTCAGGCATAAGCAAGGCAATTGCCAAGGAGACCGGGTTCATCGTGCCAACCGATATAGCCAGGGAAGCCATTTCCCAGACAGTGGTATTCAAGCAGAGGGAAGTTGGAGGGCCAAAGGTATCCGAGCCGCTGATGAACACACTTGCCTCCAAGATCCTTGACAAACTCAGGGAGAATCTCAGGGAAGAGCTTGACAGAATTACTGCGCTCATACCTGTGGGCGGAGGATCAACACTCATAGGCCACAGGCTGGAGGCACTTGCACCTGGTACCCTCATAAAGATACCCGCTGAGGATATCCAGTTTGCCAATGCACTGGGATACAGGGATGCAGCCAGCAGATCAGCGCAGTGATATTTTTGCTGCACATTTTCCCTGACAAATTATTTATTGGGGCTGGAGATGGGCACCATCCTTCTGTGAAAGGATGAGAACATGGCAGCCAGGAAAAAAAATGATAATGAGACTGAGGAGGAAGCTGACCTCAGTGAAACAATTATTAAGCTTGAAAAGGAGGATATCTCCGCCATAAACCTTCTGAGGCAGCAGGGAGAATCCGCGCTGGAAGTTATACGCAGGGCCTTGCAGGATTCACTTGAGTACGGAGTCATGAAAAACATGCTCTCATCAATTGACGGGCGGATAACAGAACTTTCTAACAAATACAAGACCAGCCAGTCCACAATTATTAATTTCAAGTATGATGTGGATGACGGCCTCAGAGTGCCTGAGGAGCTCAGGAAAGGGGAGGACAGGAATCAGAAGGTCACCAACCTGAAGCAGGCGCTGGAAAAGAAATGGTCCGAACTTGAAGATAAAAAAGAGAGGAATAAACAATAATGCGCGCATTAATTTAAATAGTGGAGAAGCATGATTTGCCATGCCACTATCCATAGGTGAAGATGCACCAGATTTTGAAGCAATAGATGATGAAGGCAATCATATCAGGTTTTCCGACTATTCAAGAGGGAAAGTTGTTCTCTACTTCTATCCCAAAGATGAAACTCCTGGTTGCACAGCCGAAGCATGTGCCTTCAGAGACAAATGGGATGAGTTCCGCAAGCTCGACTGCACAATCATCGGCGTTAGCTCAGATTCTGTGGAATCCCACAAAAAGTTCAAGGAACACAGAAAACTTCCTTTCAAGCTTGTATCAGATCCGGATCAGAAAATCCGGTCGATGTACGGGGCCAAGGGTTTTCTTATACCCCCGAGAATATCATTTGTAATTGTTAATGGAAAGATCGTACACACCTATAACTCCCAGATGAATGCCGCGAATCACGTCAGGGAAGCCAGACTTGCTCTTGAAAAAAATTGAGGGGTTCAATCCATCTTATAGAATGAGGTTACCTTTACCCTGTTCCCCTGCTCATCGTAGATATATGTGTCAGCCTTTTCGTCCAGCGTCTTCTTATGAGTGCCATCGCAGTATGGCTTATTCTTGGAAAGTCCACATGCGCACAGGTGCAGTTCCTGATCTCCAACTTTCACCACATAGGGGTGGTTTCTTTCATGCAGTACCAGTCTTGCCATCTTATATCCCATTTGACATGGTTTCAACCTAATAAACCATTATCCTCTACCCGAAATGCGCCCCTGAGATTGTCAACCGTCAATATATGCTGCAATTTACCGTGGACAATTGTTTGAATCTAGATGGAATGTATGGCCCAAACCCGACAGCATGATATTTATGTGAACAGCCAATCATGCAGGGAATTGAGGAAGATACTTCTGATTATAGGTCTTGCAATACTGGTGGCAGGGCTAGTTATGGCAGCCTCAATGCCTGAACTTGAAAAGCCACATATCAGGACTTATGACAAAATGAGCTCATTCGCCGCTGGAGAATACGTATCGCCAGAACTGAGCATCACAGGGCAGTCAGAGATATCTATGCAGGGCGTCAGCACCTATCTCATAGATGCATCGCACCTTTCCATTGTCAATGCATCCAACATAGGGCTGTATAATATCCATGAAGTGCTAAACCTTACAGTGAGCGGTGTTGCAACCCATTCATATGTTGTGTCTGCGGGTCACTATTATGTTGTTTATTTTGGGAATTCATCTTCAAGCATCAACTATACAATAATAAGCGACTATGGCCTGGTCTCATTCATGGGCACGTTATACGTGGCAGGGCTGGCGATGATACTGGTTGGAATAGTTGCCACAGCTCTTGGGGCTGTGCTCAGGCCAAAGAATATGAATTAATAGGCGGCGATCCGGAAACCAATGCCCGTCGGTAACTGTTATATGCCAGAAAATTATTTAATATAAAGGAAACTGAGGGAAAGGCATGGCATTCATAATTGAAATAGATGATTCACTGGAGACCCCGCTCTACGCCCAGATCAAGCTGTCAGTCATATCAGGCATAAAGACAGGCAAACTCAAGCCAGGTGATGTTCTTCTCTCATCCCGTGATCTGGCGAAGTCACTTGGGATAAATTACCATACTGTCAACAAAGCATACGACCTCCTTGTTCAGGAGGGTTTTCTCATACGGGACAAGAAAAAGAGAACATTTGTAAATAAATGGGCCAGTGGAGATGATTCCAGGTTCCTCAAACGCTGGGAAGACCTGGAGAAAAGCCTCATAGAAGAGGCAAAGGCACGTGGAGTCACCAGTGTGAGGATCCTGGACATTGTCAGAGAAGCACTGGGAAACAGCTGACTCAAACCGGGAGGTATAAGCTGTGATACAGTACCTCATTAATGTTGCAGATTCAACTGTAATTATATTTTTACTTGGATATATAAATTTTATCATGCCATCACTGACTCCCAGATCTGTGCAGTTTGGCGTAAGAATTCCGCCGGAAAGGATCGCAGATCGTTCCTACCTTTCCATAAGAAAGCGATTCAGAGCGCATGTTGTTGCAACCTCCGGCATCGTTCTGGTATCGAGCCTAATTGTATCCATTATTACAGGATCAGCAGGATTTTCGACACTTTTTATACTGGTGGAAATTCTAACAATGTGGCTTGTATATCTCGATGCACGGAAACTCCTGAGGCGCGTAAAGATAAGTGAAAAATGGACTGAAGGATACATACAGAAGATACCGGCCGTTCTCACGCCCGAGAGACCTGCTACAGTGCGCATACTCCTGTATTTTGTGATGCCGCTGACCGTTATCGCTTTCACGACCATCATTGCAATGAGAGAGTACCCCTATCTTCATGCAATTCTGCCGGTGAAATTTTCCGGTGCGGACCCTGTGGCATTCGCTCACAAGACAGTTCAGCTGGTCCTGATGCCCGTATATTCCCAGCTTATATTTCTTGGGATCTATTCCATACTGGTCTTTGCACTATGCAGAGTAAAGGTTGTGCCGGAGTACCCTGACCTTAACAGGTCCCTGGAAGTCCAGCGCCATTACAGGCTCGGCGTGATTTTTGCCCTGTCTGTTCTTCTTACAATGGTTGAAGTGGATATCATGCTATCAGGAATGGCTGAGTGGCAGATAGTTCCAGGAATCTTTACAGAATTTTCTGTTGTTCCATCTGTGGTGGGTCTGATCCTTGTGGTTGCAATAGTGTCAAGGATGAGGTATCGCTTCCCGGGCCAGATGAATGTGGAATCGGCAGCTCCCAGGCGCGTGATGAACAGGGATGACGACTCATTCTGGAAGGCTGGCATGATATACTATAACCGTGATGATCCGTCTGTAATTGTTCCAAAAAGGTTCGGTATAGGTTATACGGTTAATTACGGCAACCCTTTCATTAAAATTGCAATACTCATCCTCATGGCCTCTCTGGCATGGCTTGTTCTAGGGCCTGTGGTGTGACATTGAATGCCTTGATCGCCATGAACCTAATAAGGCAGAATTCACTGGAGGCGGGTATTTATGAAACGAATTGCCGCATACCTCATTGAGGGAATATTCGCTGTTATTGCTGCCTTATTTCTGGCAATAATCTTAGCTCAGGATTTCCGTTTCTTCGTCATGCCTGAATCATTTGTGGTGAAGCTTTATATCTATTCCTCTCTGGGGCTCATAATCTCCATTGCTCTTATAATTGCAGCAGGAAGAATAAGGGAAGCATCTGCTGCCCCTGAAAAAGGAACTTATCGTTACATAAGGATCTTCCTCGGATTTCTCTGGGTCATTGATGGGGTTCTGCAGCTACAGCCGGAGATGTCATTCGGCTTTGTCTCATTCGTCATAAATCCGGCAGTTTCGCAGTCACCTTCATTCATCGGGCAGGTACTCAGGCCTGCAATTGAATTATGGCTGTCCCATCCAGTCTTTCTGGATGCCATCTCTGGGGTGGCCCAGATATTCATAGGCATGGGAATTCTCATTTACAGACAGGGGAAGCGCCTCAGGATATTTCTCTGGATATCCCTCCTGTGGTCACTGTATCTGTGGATTCTGGGTGAGGCCTTTGGAGGCATATTCATCAAAGGTGCCTCCTATCTGACTGGATTTCCGGGATCAGCACTAATATATGCCGTAATATCCATTCTCCTGATATCCTATTCTGACACAGGGGCTCTCAAAAGAGATATCGCCGCCTTCATGGCAGGTCTCTTTACAATTTCAACGGTCCTTCAGGCCATTCCGCAGTATGGATTCTGGAAAGCTGAGAATCTCTTCAACATACCATCTTCACTTGTAATCAATCAACAACCGCTGATCCTGTCTGAATGGCTACGTGCCATTTCTCTCAGCTTTTATTACCATGACATGGTGTGGAATTTGGCCTTTGTGGTAGCCATGGCAGCCACAGCAATTTTATGGATTATCAGGCCAAAGATTTCCGCTTTACTGACAATCATATTTTCTCTGTTTGTCTGGTTTGTGGGCCAGGACTTCGGGGTTCTTGGAGGGTACGGCACGGATCCCAATACAGCTCTGCCTGTAATATTGCTGACCATCGTTTTCCTGCTGCATGAGAGGCTCGATGCTCCGCTGAACATCCTGCAATTGGATTTCAGCAGGGCAGATCAGCAGATCTGAATCGCAATATTTTCTGAAATTGAATGAAGAACCATCGGGAACTCTGGATATGCATTCCAATCATAATCTAAACAGTGAGCAGTTCTGGAAAATTTTGCAGGAGCTAAAAACAAAAAAACAGTATCAATGATGAAATATGGTGGGGCCGTTGAGATTTGAACTCAAGTTACCAACACCCCAAGCTGGTAGGATACCAAGCTACCCCACGGCCCCTCACGAGAATGGAAGGATTTCATCTATCAGGTCAGTGTGAGACAGGATCATCCTTCTGCAGCAGTATCTGTGAAGGTGGAGATCATCCATTGTGGAAGCAATCTCGTCAGGAGTGGGTTCCCTTCCAGAAGCCCTGATCTCCGTCATCTTCTCGTTGAACCTGACATAATCCGATGCTATTACCCTTCCGCAGCTGAAACATCTTACAGGTATAATCATTGAATCATCACCTGTAGGACTTCTGCCTCTTTGCTCGGGCACCCTTTCCTGAGGGTTTCTTTGGCATCTTTCTCCTTATGTCATTTACAAGAAGAGTTCTATCGTACTGTCTGAACATCTCCTCAATCTTATCATCCTTAAGGAACTTCACAATCCCCTTTGCAATGGCAGTTCTTGAAGCATCGGCCTGGCCGGTCATTCCTCCCCCGGCAACCTTTACGTCAATGTTCACTTCATTGGCCCTTTCTCCTATTATAAGGAGGGGTTCCTCGATCTTCTGCCTGAGAATCTGAACCGGGTGAAATTCCACAGGATACCCATTTATTGTCACCTGTCCGTTCCCTTTCTTGGTAACGGCCCTGGCTATGGCAGTTTTCCTCTTGCCTGAGGTTACTACTACGTTTTGTCCTTTCATTTTAATACTTGCCTCCAAGTCTCTCCGCTACCTTGCCAAGGGTAACGAAGCCGCTGACCTTGGAATTCTTGACTTCCTCTACGGTTTCCATGTCCTTGCCGGCATATTCTTTGGGAACACTGCTGAACACAAGGCATCTTGAAAGCGCATCCTTTCCAGTGGTCTTTTTCTTGGGAAGCATGTCTCCAATGGATCTCCTCAGGATCTGGTTGGACGTCCTTGGATAGTACGGACCCTTTCTCACGCTTCCAATGTCAAGCCTTTCCCTGAATTTTTTCAGTACAAATTCCTCTGATCCGGTCACAGCAACATTTTTGGCATTTACAATGACAACTTCCTCTCCCTTGAGCAGCTCTTTAGCCACATGGGCGGAAAGCCTGCCGTAAATAAGGTTAGTCCCGTCTATAATCTTCAGCATGATCACCCCACTATCCTGATGCCTGTCCCTTTCGGATTTTCATGGGCAACATCAACAAGACTCTTGAACTCTGCGCCACAATCACTTAGCTTCTGGATTGCACCCCTTGATGCCTTGAGGGCTGCTATGGTGACCTTTCTTTCGAAATAGCCTGATCCTAGAAGTGATCCTGGGACTACTATGATGTCGCCGTCATTGGCCAGCTTATCAATCTTTCCCACGTTTACGCTGGCATATGATTTTCTCCGGGAGTTGATTCTTTTTGCTACGTCTCTCCAGAACACTGAACTGTTTTCCCGTGAAACCTTCAGGAGTTCGTCAACAGTTTCCTTCAGGACAGTACTTTCCTTGTTGTTAGATTTAATTGACATGGTATTCTACCGATACTCTCTCCGCATTGTGAATCCATAATAAAAGTTTTCTCAAGCTTTCATCAATGGTGCTAAGAGTCGACTTCATTATTTTCGCTCCATGGTGCCAGCACGAATCTCAGGATTCCCATCAGTTTGTAGAATTCGGATTCAGTTATGGCGGATCTGGCCAGTATTCTCCTTATCATTATCAGGCTATTCTGCATTTTGTAATCCGGATATCCGTATTTTTCCATTATCTCCTGTATCTTGCTGTTGATAAGTTCCATTTCTTCACCGGTAGCAGGATCAGGTATGTTCGGGTCGGATTCCGGTAAATGCTTCAGCATTTCGTATAGTATTATGGATACTGCATGTGATAGATTGTACACAGGATATTCTGGATTCCCGGGGATGTGCACAAAGGCATTGCATACCTCAATCTCGGTGTTCCGCAATCCATCAGCTTCCCTGCCAAATACAAGTGCTATTTTCTCCTTCCCGGGAGGATGGATGTTCCAGAAATCCCATGGAGTAACAGGGAGCCTCCTGAACTTCCTGTCGCTTAACGTCTGTTCGCTGGACGTAGCGGCAACAACAGTGCAGTCCGCAACTGATTCCCTGAATGAAGTGAATCTTCTGGCAGATAAGAGTATATCCTTACCGCCCATTGATCTTGCAAGGGCTTCATCATCTATATCAGGGCCATTCACTATGCGCAGATCATACAAGCCGGCATTTCTGAGAAGCCTGGCCACAGCACCAATATTTCCCTGAATTTCAGGTTCCACAAGCACAACACAGACCATTTCTGACATCTGCCTGAGTGCTGTGGAAAAGTTCTGGATAAAATTCTCTTTCTTTTCCTTCAGTTCAGACTTACTCAGGGTTCTTCTGTTCAACCCCGGCCTCTTCCTGATTTTTTTCCTCAGAAGCAGCCTCAGTAGGTTCAGCGGGCTTTTCCTCAGGCTTGGGCGTCTCTTCTCTCTTGTAACTCTCCCTTATTTCTAAGTCTTTTCCCGGAACATATTTTCTGATATCTGAAACAAGCCTGAATTTGGCCTCAAGCCAGGCAACGTCAAACTTGGTCTTTTCAGGCACTGAAATGGAAATTACGTCCCCGTTCTCCTCAACGCTGAACTCGCCTGAATCCACATTGTAGTTATAATCTATGAGCGCACGGACCTTGTCCGGCACCTGATCCACAACTCCAAGTACAGTGTATTTGTACAGGACCGGCTTTCCAGCCCACTGATGATTATAATCAACAAGAACTCTTCCTGGTGTAACGGATATTACCTTGCCCCGTCTTCCCCCTATGGATACTTCCTGTCCGGGTACAGGGTCAATCTTCTGTCTCTGGAATTCCCTCACCGTGTGTACCTTTATGTTCTTGGGGTCCCTCAGGCCATAGGCATCCTCTGCCTTTATGGAAACCTCATACTCCTTTCCGGTTTCAGCCTGTTTCAGGGATTCGTTAACCTCCTTGAAGAGTACGTCTGATCCCACAATGAGCACTGTTTCCTTGTACTTTGTATTCTCATCATATATGCCATTGTCCTTAGCTAGCTGTTCGTTGTTCGTTGATACTAATTTCTTGTCTTCCCCAACGTACATCTCGAAGTTGATTCTGATAAAATCCCCGTCATTCATCAATTCTCACCAAATGTTGGTAATGTGGCGGAGAGTAGAAAAATGTATTTATAAATATCGAAGTGAAGCTTTCTTCAGGATGTGATAACACCTGTTGAACCATCCACATAAACATTTGTCCCTTCTTCAAGCCCTTTCAAAAGCTTTGTGTTGTGTATGAAAGGTATGCCTGTTTCAGAGAGTTCCTCCTCACTGGCATGCCCTATGCTTTCAAGGAATATTATCCCGGTGAATTCCGCTAGATCTGAAATCCTGGCACCCTTCAGGTTCTTTGTAACGTATATATCCCCGGGCCCGTCAAGTTTCCACGTCACGGTTCCCTTGAAGTTCTTTCCCGAAGGATACCCCCTTCCCATGAATTTGCCAATGGTGGCCACCCTCACATCGTTTGTGCCGCCGAAAAGGAAATACGGTGCACCGGAGGTGACAACCACGCGATCGCCTTTCTTGAGTCCTGTCTTCTTCTCAACGGCAGACATGATATTCTCAAAGTTGGACAGGTCATTGCTTGAGTCCTCAATAAGCAAGGGGACCACTCCGGAATAGAGGCTCAGCTTGTTTGCAAGTCCCCGCGCAGGAACAGCTGAAATAATGGGGACCCCTGGTCTCACTGCAGATATCATCTTTGGAGTGTTTCCAGTCTTGGAGAATGTCACTATGGCGCTGGCTTCTATCTCGGATGCCACGATCTTGGATGCACGGGCAATGGAATAGGCAACATGGTTTCCTAAAAATTCACGGGGCTCAGCATAGTTGGAATTCCTGGATTCAACAAATTCTGCTATTTCATTAAGGTATCTCACTGCCAGGTCCGGATAGTCCCCCACGGCGCTTTCCTCAGAGAGCATTACGGCATCAGTATTGTCCAGAATCGCGTTAGTCACATCTGAGACCTCAGCTCTCGTAGGGCTGCTGGATTTTACCATGGATTCCAGCATCTGTGTGGCCACTATGGCAGGAACGCCATGCCTGTGGGATTCTTCTATGATGTGCTTCTGGGCCATTGCAACCTCCTTCAGTGGAAGCTCAACACCAAGGTCTCCCCTGGCAACCATCACAAAGTCTGATACACGGGATATTTCCTTTATGTTGACATATCCGCTCTTGGTCTCAATCTTGGATATGATTAACTGGTCTCCGCCTCTTTCCGAAACCTCTTTCTGCAGGGTCATCACATCTTCTTTCCTCTGGACGAAAGACTGCGCGAAAAATTCAACTCCTGCACTGATGCCCTCCTGCAGAAACTGCTTGTCCCGTTCTGTCAGCGTACCGAGTGGAAGAAACTTGCCAGGTATATTGACTCTGCTCCTGTCTCTGAGGTCTCCATCATCAAGGGATTCAAGCTGAATGGTGGATGAATTCTTCGAGAGTACTTTCATTCTGACTCTTCCGTCACTCAACAGCAGTGTTTCTTTAGGCTCAAGCCCCTTTGCTATTTCTGGGTGGCTTAATGCTATGTCGCTTTCGGAACCACTAATGGAGAGTCTCAGTTTCTGGCCGGCCTTCACAGTCATATGCCCGCCGGGAAATGTGCCGGTCCTGAGTTCCGGACCCTTAAGGTCAACCATGACCCCAACGTGCATCCCGGTCTTCCTGTTCAGTGATTCCAGCGTTTCCTTTACCTTTGCAATGTATCCTGCCTCAATATGGGCGGTATTGATCCTGATGCAAGAAAGTCCATAACGGTACATTTTTTCCAGCACATCTGTCTTGAAGCTGGAAGGGCCTATTGTCGCGACAATTTTCGTCCCTACCATTATTGAGAATTAACATGGACTATATAACAGTGCAATTACCCTGATGGCACCATGGCAAAGGCAAAGGGATTCATCAAATATTATCCGTCAGGACCGATGTTCCTATAAGGAATCCTGCAAATGAAGATAATTCAGTATTGTTAAGGAATGACGAATCAAGGCCGCTCTCAAGGATAATGTCAACATGGTGTTCACGTAGGTAATCGTTCACGGCTCTATCCTGAGGGTCCATTTTCAGGCTTCTGAGGTCGCGCCTGTTGTATCCATATAGGACGCCGTCCATGGGCTCTATTTCAGATAGAAACTGCAGATCATGGAATTCAACCAAAACTTCCATTCCGTAGTCCCGTGCATTACTGGTAAGATATTTAACCACATGCGCAGGAAGAAAATCCATTATGAGGAGAATGGCGTCGCTTCCCGCGTTGTATGCATTCTCCACCATTATGGGAGTGGAAATGAAATCCTTGTCAAGGATGGGCAGATTGAATTCCTGGCATGCACTCAGATCCTCATACGAACCGCTGAAGTATGCAGGTTCAGTGAGAATGCTCATGCCTGCCGTTCTGCCATCAATTTTACTCCTGAAATAGTCGCGTACAGAGGGATACCTGTCATTCAGAAAACCTGACGGAGACCGCCTTTTGAACTCCTTTATAACACCCGGCTTTCCACCAGCCTTTATTCTATGGAGCTCCCCGATCAGGCTGATGGTGCCTCTTGTCCTGGAATATGGAAAGTGGGGTCTTCCCGGGTTGTTCATGTAGATTGTTTCAACAGTGCTCATGCAGAAAGGAACTCCCTGATTATTAGGTCTCCAAACTCAGAATAATGGCTTTCCGGGTGGAACTGCACCCCATAGATTCTCCCATCATTTGAATGGAATGCCATGATGGTACCATCTGTTCCGGACACTGCATCCACGGTTATTGCATTTGATGGAGTAATGGCAAGTGAGTGGTATCTCACCGCGTGAAAGTTGCCGTTTATTGCCTTCAGGATTCCACCTCCCAGGTTTGAAATTGTGTCAATCTCGCCATGGTAAAGTCTGTCTGTTCTGTAAATTCCTGATCCAAGATGAAATCCCAGCAACTGGTGCCCAAAGCATATTCCCAGAATCTTTTTGAATTTAGTTCCGGAAATGAAATCAAGCGTGTTTCCGCGGTCGCCGGGATTGAGCGGGTTTCCAGGACCGGGAGAAATCACCAGAAACTGGAATTTAGCTGCGTATGCCGGATCCGGAAGGCTGTCATTTTCAAAAAGTTCAACTTCTGCCCCCGATCTCCTGATCATATCCACAATGTTGTAAACAAAAGAATCATGGTTGTCGATAACCATCACCTTCATGATTTCACTCCTGAAATTACTGTACCCGCCTTTGCAATGATCTCCTCAACTTCCCTCTCAGGGACCGAATCCTTAACGATTCCTGCACCTGCCTGCGTGTAGGTCATATCATGGGTCTTGAACATTGTCCTTATGCCAAGAGCCATATCGGCGCTGTCCAACCCCATGAGCCCAACAGATCCTGCATATCCTCCACGGGGAGCATCCTCATGGCTGTCTATGATCTCTATGGCCCTCCTTTTTGGCGCTCCACTTACGGTTCCCGCAGGGAATACGCTCAGAAGGACATCAAGTGGAGAGACTGTATTTCTGAGTCTTGATTCCACCGTGCTCACAAGATGTATGACCGAAGAAAATTCCTCAGGAACCATGTCGCCTGTAACCTTTACGGTTCCGGGATCGCTGATTCTGGAAAGATCGTTCCTGGCAAGGTCCACAAGCATCCTGTGCTCACAGAGCTCCTTTGTGTCAGCCAGCAACTCCAGTATACTTCCATTTGAATTCGATTCACCAGGTGTCCTCCGCCTCGTTCCGGCTATGGGGTTTATGAGCGCGTGTTCCCCCTCCTGCCGGTAAACATTCTCCGGGGAGCTTCCCACAACTTCCAGGTCACCGAATTTATAGTAATACACGTAACGGGATCTGTCATTGACCAGAAGATGCTTCAGAAGCCCGAAGCTGTCCACGGAATCAGGGATGCGGAACTGCTGCGAAATTACTGCCTGGAGAAGCTCCCCCTCCCTTATCCGATTTCGCACGTCACCTATGGCTTCTCTGAGCATCCGCTTTTCTCTGTCATCAATCTGCGGCCTTGCACCCCCGATGACAGGAACACCGGAAGGCCTCACGACCTTTCCTGTATGCGTGGAATCTGGGCGTACATATGAAAAATGGGGCCAGCCAGAAGATTTCCTCAGGCTGATTCCAAAGACTTCTTCCACCATGTCGTAGGAAAATATGATAGGAGCAAAATGAGGGGCATTCAGGATGCTTCTATCCTGAAGTTCCTCCAGCACCTTCATGAACGTGCTGCCGGGTTTCCCCCTTCCGGATTCAGGCGCAGATGCCGTTGTTATCAGCACTTCTTCCCCGTCCAAACGGTTTTTATCATTGAACCTGCACATATACGCAAAATCCGCATTTGCCGAAAGCAGATCAGGAATTCGTGTATACGCGCTGTCTTTCACGGTCAACCACCTCCATTAATCTGTTCATGCGCTCAGCACTCTTTTTTCCAGGATATGATTCGATAGAACTGCTCACATCCAGAAATCCCGGATGTACTTCCATTACGGAGCTTACATTATCCGGCGAAATTTTCCCGGCCAGGCCAATTCTTTCATGGAATTCCGGCAAATCCTTTCCCTTTATAATTTCAGCAACGGGAACGCCTGTGTCTATGAGGACAAGATCGGCACCGCATCTGATACGATCTCTGCCAGTATCTACCCCAGAGATCACATCTCTCGTCCTTATAACTGATATGATCTTCTTTCCAGTCTTCTCCCTGACTCTTGAGATGTCTTCACAGGTATGATCAAAGTGAAGCTGAACATAGTCCTGCTGACCATTATTCATCAGAACGCTTTCCATGTCAGTATGTACTGTGGCAACCACAGCCCCCGCCTCTTTCAGCTTCAGTACCAGATCCATAGTCCCCTTTCTCGGCGATAGATCGGAAATCACCACTCCAAGTAGGGCAGCCCCCGCCTTTAAAGCAGCAATACCGTCTTCAATGTTGGTTATTCCGCATATTTTCACGAAAGGGACACTGTCATGCAAATTCAACAATCCTCCTGAGGTGAGCGTATGCGGCTCCCGAAAGAATGCATTCAAGCGCTCTGCTGTAAGCATCGACAAGGTTGTACTCGCATCTGGCTGCAGCAAGGGCCGGTGCTGCATTCAGGGCAATGAATTCGGCTGTGGCCCTTGATTGCCCGGAAAGCCCCTGAACAGTCATGGCAAATGATTTTTCCGGGTCAGGTGATTCAATATGTCTTTCATCGGGACTGGTACTCAGCAATTTTTCAGGTTCAATGGTTATTTTCCTGATTCCGCCGGAATGCACATGCAGGAGCACGGTTCCGGAAAAGGGTGAAACCTCATCCATTCCGTCATCTGCGTGCAGCGAATATCCTGTCTTTCCTTCTGCCTGCATGAATTCGGCATATATTTTCTGGATGTTGGTGTCGGCTGCCCCAAGTACCACTGTTTCAGGCTCGGCAGGATTGGTGATGGGCCCGAGGTAGTTAAAGACCGTCTTGCGGGCAACAATTTTCCTGGCTGCAGCAAATTTCGCAAAACTGTCGTTGTGAAGAGGGGCAAGCAGAAACGCGAAGTTCAGTGCCCTGATCCTGTCCCTGAGCCCATCTTCATTGAAGTTGAAATTATAGCCAAGGTACTTCATGAAATCAGCACTTCCCTTATGGTTCGAAGATCCAAAGTTTCCGTGCTTGATAACGGTGTGTCCCATTGCAGAAACGACCACCGAAGCCGCAGTGCTCACGTTTATGGTGTTTCTGCCATCTCCACCTGTTCCAACGATATCAATGGCGCCCGATATGCGTGGAAGAAAAGATCTTTCCCTTACAGCACGGGAGTAGCCTGAAATCTCATAACCGTCAATAAGCTCTGGAATTGCCTCCCGCAGGAAATTTGCCTTCTCCTGGTCTGAAGAGTTCTCAAGAAGCTTTTTCATTCTGGCATACGCCGACGACATGCGGTCATCCTTCACCTTTCGTTCACCCCTTAACATGATCCTGAACCTCCCTGATCTGCTTCTGAAGCTCCACAAAATCTGAAAGCCGGTTTCCCCTTACCATGGGGACAAGCAGTGTTCCTATGGCCACCCCTTTTGAACCAAGGCCCATGATTTTGCCTATCTGGCCCATTGATCGGATACCAAAGCCAAAATTCACTTCCCTGCCGGGCAGCAGATCCAGTATCCTCCTGGATACCTCCTCAAGATCATATGGGATGTGTATTCCAGTGGCAGGCTGAAGGCCGTAGTATATCCATGATTCGGCCATTCTGCTGATCCTTTCTATGACCCCATCAGGCGTGGCAGGATTGAAGAACGGTATGAAATCCATGCTGTCCTGAATCTCGCTTATTACATCCGCAGCTATGGAACTGTAGTCAACCAGCAGGTCCGGAACTATAACTCCGGAAAAGCCGGAGTCCCTGAGGTGCGGAATAAAATCCGACGACTGTCGGGCAAGATCGCGGTAGTACGTGAGAAGATACGTCCGGACACCCTTTTTCCCAAGTATTTCCGCGTACTGTTCCAGATCGCCATTGTGAAAATTCTTTTCCGCAATTTCATGAGTCTCTCTTATCTCGGGTCCATCGTATCTGGGATCAGAAGACGGGAATCCCACTTCAACATATTTTACAACTTCGGGGTCTACCTTCTCCATAAAGCCATAGAGTGTTTTGTGATCCGGGAATGAAGAGGTGAAATACAGTATGGTGGAAGGGCTGTTCATTGATCATCCCTGAAAATTGACATGTCAAGCAGCCCATGCCCGCTCACATTCACCACAACTGTCTTTTTTTCATCCCCATGGTTCCTTATGTAATCAATGGCCGTGGCAATGGCATGCCCAGATTCCGGCGCTGCAACAATCCCCTGAGTCCTTGAGAATATCTTCAAGGCTTCTATGACGCTTTCCTGGCTTTCGTCCACTGTCTTTATCCTTCCCGTATTGACCAGCATTGATAGGGACGGAGCCGCGCCGTGATACCTGAGTCCGCCGGCATATATTTTCTCAGGCATGAAGTCTGCTCCAAGAGAAAACATCTTCACTGACGGCAGGATTCTTGCAGTGTCCACATAATCGTATTTATACTCTCCTTTGGTGAACTTTGGGACCTCTGCCGCAGTTGAAGCTATTACCTCCACGTCCTTGAATTTCTTCATAAGGGGGAATGAGAAGCCCCCGAAGTTACTGCCGCCTCCAACGCAGCCAATGAGGACATCAGGTTCAGTTCCCATGATCTCGAGCTGCTTCTCCGTTTCCAGTCCTATTATGCTCTGGTGCGTCAGTACTGAGTTGAAGACACTTCCAACAAGGTACCTCAGATTGTGATCCAGGGCATATTCAACTGCCTCTCCTATTCCTATTCCAAGTGTTCCAGGATGATCCGGATTCTGCTTCAGCATGCTTCTTCCGAATTCTGTTTCGTCAGAAGGGCTCGGGGAAACTTCTCCTCCATAAAGCTGCATGATCTTCTTCCTGAGGGGCTTCTGCTGATAACTTATCCTCACCATGAAAACCTTGGCCTTGATTCCGGCAAATGAGGCCGCAACGCTTGTGGCTGTGCCCCACTGCCCAGCACCGGTCTCGGTTACAACCTTCTCAACCCCCTCGTTTGCCGCATAGATGGCCTGGGGCACGGCGGTGTTGATCTTGTGGGATCCAGTAATGGTGGCGCCTTCATATTTGTAAAGTATCTTCCCAGAGTAATCCAGATATTTCTCCAGCCCCCTCGCCCTGACAAGTGGAGTAGGGCGGCCGGTCTGTTCATATATCTCCCTTACCTCATCCGGTATCTTCAGGAATCTCTGGAATGTGAATTCCTGTTTCAGCACTTCTCTTGGAAGGATGCTGTTCAGAAGTTCTATTGAGGATTTGTTTTTCTCATTGTCAAGTGGAGGTGGAAGCTGTTCCGGAAGATCGGGAACAA
>JAKAQT010000101.1 GCA_021819605.1 Thermoplasmata archaeon | reverse complement strand
TCACTAAACGCTTCGCTTTCAATAATAATCGGAATTCCTGCATATTACCTTGGTAACTTATCAAAAACTGAAAGCCCATCTATCGCCTATAACAGTACGCTCCATTTCATAGATATTATCGGTAGGGCTAATCCTCTTTTCCAGCAGATCGGAATCCCATATTTCAACACGTTTGCGGCAATTTTCAATGAATCTTTCGCACTAAATCTAAATCAAAACAAACTTTTGAATGATATCAACTCCTCAATTATGGAAGCTTCTTTGAACCAGAGTTTAAACAGCACTCTGACAGCAATGATTGAACATGGTGGTTCTCTCGGAAGTTTTGCCTCTTTATTCTATCAGGCAAAAGTGCCCATTGCTGTAACATTCAATATAACGGGATATCCCATTAATACCTATGGACAGCTGTATTCACGATTCGCTTACAATTTTACCATACCAATGCTTGCGCAAGGCATATCTTCCAACAGCACTATTGTATCAATCCTCAAGAACGACCTTAACGTCACTCCTTATGAGCTGGCAGGAGATTCCTTTAATTTATCTCAACCAGCAGATTCTATGGCTGTTCAAGCAGAGAGCGACAGAGTTGTTGCAAACGGGATAATAAGCTATTTCAGGGGCAGCCCTCTCATTGCCATAAACCCTGAAAGGATTCAGGCATTCGTATCGTCGGTGAATAGCACAGACAACATAAATCTAACAATATCCCAACTAATGCTTGATTATAACTTTTCGAGCTATCCAGCAGTACCACAGAGCTACGTACTGCACCAGTTCGTTGGATATGACAATTCCACAGTAATAACAATACTGCTTGTCAGCTCAAATCTTTCTCTAGTTCAGACAAACAAGGTCACAAGCATCTATACAACCGCCTTCCATGGTGTGGATGGTGTTGGGGCATATCTTGCCGGTTCCTCAGCACTCAGTTCACAGCTGGGATCTGAATCCATAAGCGGAATGGAAAGGGCCCTGTTTATCGGCATAGTTCTTTCAGTGATTATCGTGGGTGTATTCTTCCTTTCACCAGTTGCTGCTTTTCTTCCCCTGATGATATTCGGGGTGTCAGCAGAGGTATCCATGGCCCTTAATGGTCTTCTGTACAAGTATATCCTGCATGGCACAGTATCATTCATTACACCCACGCTTCTGCTTATACTCCTGCTGGGGCTGGCCAGCGACTATGTCGTATACATTATGTCCAGGTATCGCAGGGAAATAAGGGCGGGAAATGAGCATCCCTCAGTGGTTTCAGCAAAGTGGTCTGGGCATGCGGTTTTCACATCAGGAATTACCGTTGCAATATCCTACATAGTCCTGTATCTTTCTCATGTGCCCATCTTCAGTGACGCAGGCATTACAAATGCAGTGGGAGTCGTTGTAACAATTCTGGCTGCCAACACGCTTCTTCTCGCAATCCTCAACCGCGGAAAAAGAAAGCTGTACTGGCCTTCTAAAATTTCAGCGGAAAAGCACCTGCCGGCCGAGAGAACCATGAAGAAAATAGCCAGCACCGTCATAGCCAACAAGGGAAAAATCGTGATAATTTTCGTGGTAGCATCACTCCTTGCCAGCTATATATATTTCGAGACCCCGTCAAATTTTGATGTTTTCAATCTTGTGCCTTCCAGCAGCGGAATCCAGGCCATAAAGGTGGTAAACTCCAGCTTTAACGGAGATTTATTTGACAGGGGATACGTAATCGTGCAGTTCCAGTCTCCAGTTTACAATGGTACTGCCTTCAATATTACCGAGATAAATTCAGTAACTGCCATTGAGCAGAAACTTTTGGCCAGTGGCCATGTGTCAGAGGTCTTTGGACCAACATACCCATACGGCAATTACGTGCCTGCAAATCTCTCGGGCATACGATCTTCTTACAGTTCACAGTATCTTGCCGAGATGAAGAGCTACATTGGCAGTGACTCACACTATGTTATAATAGATTACCAGTTAAGTGAACTTGCCTGGCTGAATCCTTCTACAAAATTTGTGAATGACATACCTTCAGTGATCTCCGGCACAGGGTCTGGTTACAAGGTTTATGTAGGAGGCATCACTGAAGGACTGAACAACGCCTATTCATACACCCTATCAAGTTTCATCAAGATGGTGCCAATCCTTGCCATTGCAATTTTTGCGGTTCTTCTCATTCAGCTGAGCAGCCTTTTTACCCCGCTGAGGCTGATTCTCATGGTACTGGCATCCGTGATAATCTCGCTGGCAATCACGTATCTGGCGGTGCACTACTATGCAGGTCTTCCAATACTGATCTTCCTTCCAATGTTCACCGTAATAACACTTCTTGCGGTTGGCCTGGATTACGACATTTTCATGGTTACAAGGGTTCGCGAGGAAGCCTACAAGGGTAAGAGTGATGAGGAAGGCGTCAGGGTGAGCCTGGAAGAGAATGGTGGTGTAATAATCACGCTAGGTGTTCTCCTGTTTGCAACATTTGGATCTCTGGCATTCAGTGGAATCGGCATAATTCAGGAAATTGGGATAGGCCTGGCACTGGGGGTACTGATAGATACATTTGTCAGCTGGCCCTTCTTTGTTCCTGCAATCATGCTTTACCTGAAGAAATACAACTGGTGGCCATCTAAATTGAAGAGGGAGGAAGTGGATGAGCTTCCCGGCGAGAAGGACTGAGGTTATTAACTGAGGCTCTTCTCGCTCATGAATATCCTCAGTGCATTAAGAACATCATCAGGCTTCAGGATGAAGGTTATATCTGTGTAGAATGAAACAATCTGGACTATGTTGATGCCGCGGTTGGAAAGCATGGAAGAGGCGTATGAAACATATCCCTTCATCTCCTTAATTACGGGAGGACTGATAATTATGAGTTCTCCAAGGCCCTGTTCCACATCTATTATTTCCTTCTTCGGGATCAGCTGGCCTATCCTGCTGAACAGATCATCGCCAATAACCAGGCCGCATCCCTGGGATGCCTGGATAATCCTGTACTCAGAATAACTTTCCACAATGTTCCTGGTTACATTTATGAGCATTCTCAAATTTTCAGTTGATGGGCGAAGAATGAGGACAGTAATCCCTGATCTGGTCTCAATGGTGGAAGACTTGATAATTTCCCTGAACCTGCGTGCGGAGTAACCGGATCTTGGAATGCGCTTGAGAGCGGCCACAATGGCATCCTCTCCCTGAATATTTGCGTCAGAGGATATGGCTCTCGCCATTGCACTGTAATTTATGACCCCCATGTCCACTGCCTTCCACAGGTCAGGGTTATGATCCAGATACTCTCTTACTCTTGATGCCACGCTGTTATTATTTTCCATGTTGATATCCTAAAATGAGTAGCAATGTCCAGATTTAAACTTATCCACAAAATATGTCCAACGCTGAACGAATGTTTTAAATGAATGAATCGATGGAGTGATTTATGGCTTTGCGCAGGCAACTTGGAATATTTCATCTGACACTTGCATCTGTAACCGGAATGGTTGGCTCAGGATGGCTTTTCGGGGAGTTTTATGCCTCTTCCATAGCAGGTCCCGCCTCCATTTTCTCCTGGATAATAGGATCAATGATGATCCTGTCTCTGGCACTTGTTTATGCCGAACTTGGCGGGAAGATACCCTTAGGGGGTGCTGCAGCCCGTTATCCGGAAATGAGCCACGGCAAATCTGTTTCGGCCATCAACGGGTGGGCTCTTTTCCTGGGTTACGTTTCCACTCCCCCACTTGAGGCCGTTGCTGCTGTTACTTATATGAACTTCATGGTAGGCGGCTTAATTTCAAGGTCAGGGAACCTGACTATGCCAGGAATTGGCCTCGCATTTGGATTCCTGGTTGTCTTCTTTGTGATAAACCGCTTTGGCGTGAAGGCAATCTCCAGCGCCAACAGCTACATTGCCCTGGCCAAGATATTCATACCGGCCATGACAGCAATCGTACTTGCCCTGACATTCTTCTCCATCAAAAACTTCACAGCAGGGGGGTTCTTCGCTGAGGGCACAGAATCAATATTTGTGGCCATACCAAATGCGGGCATAGTTTTCTCCTTTCTGGGATTCAGGCAGGCCATAGAGCTTTCAGGGGAGGCCAAAAATCCCGGCAAGACTGTTCCTATCGCAATAATACTGGGCCTTGCCATATCAGCTGCCATTTACATACTTGTACAGGTGGCATTCATCGGCTCCATGACATGGACCGGCATCCGCGTGGGAGACTGGTCTGCACTGGCCACATCCGGATTCTCCTCAGGTCCCATGGTGGTGCTTGCGACTTCACTGGGCATCGGCTGGCTGGCAATAATACTCCTTGGCGACGGTGTTGTATCTCCCCTTGGAACGGCAGCCATATACGAGACCACCACCTCAAGGGTTGTCTATGCACTTGGTGACATGGGTTATTTCCCACGCTTCCTTTCAAAACTGAACAAATATTCTGTCCCTGCTATTGCTCTGGTCTTTGACCTTGTTCTTATGGCAATATTCCTGATCCCTGCCCCGTCGTGGCAGAGCCTCGTATCGCTGAACTCTGATCTGAGTATAATTGCATATGCGTCAGGTCCTGTGGCGCTCATAGTGCTTCGCAAAATCGGAACAGCATCAAGGGAGGGTTATTTCACACTTCCCATGGCAGGCATAATTTCTCCAATTGCATATGTTGCTGCCATACTGCTTATTTACTGGTCGGGGTACCCCACAACCCTTTACATGACTGCAGTGGCACTGGCAGGCCTTGCAATCTTTGGATACATGTTGTGGAAGAAGACGGCGGCAATGGTGGACCTGAAAAATTCAATATGGTTTATTTTGACTCTGGTATCTGTCCCCATCATATCATATGTCGGGAGCATGAACCTGGACCTAATACAGTTCCCGTTTGACGTTTTCCTGATGGCTGGTGTAGCAGTGGTGTTCTATTATGTCGGCATCAACACACATATTGAACCTGACAAGGCCCCGGATTTCTCCATTTCCGGTACCATTGCCCAGGAACAGGAGTAATAAGATTAAGGCGGGACAGGGATACTGGTGATGTGTGACAGAGCATATCACACATATTTTTGTTTCCATCTCATAACTGTTTTACAGCCGAATCAGATATGATACATTCAGAGAGGAATATGCCTGGCACCTTTATGATTAATATTCAGCATTCTCGCTATCCCACAGCAAAAGAATTTATATTTATGTATAATTAAGGCGCGAAACCGATGAAAACCTATCTGAAAGTTACATTTTCCAGCGAAGGTGCAAAACCCAGTGAAGTTATAAATAGGTTGAGGTCTCTTGGCTTCAAGCCAGTCATAGGCGAACAGGACATGATTTATGAGTGGGGAGATAACGCAACGACCGAGGACTCAATATGGTT
>JAKAQT010000100.1 GCA_021819605.1 Thermoplasmata archaeon | reverse complement strand
TCTTTGTATATTACGCCGAAACAGGGCTTCACATGTCGCCCAATGTTGCAAGCGTTCTTGGCACTACATACCTGCTAATAGGCTTCGTGGGAGGCATGCTGGGAGGTTACATTTTCGGTAGGATCAGGAAGAGGATCCTGATGTTCCTTGCATGGGCGCTCATGGTAGGCGCATTCACTGCGGTGATATGGATGACCTCCAGCTTCATCCTGCTCTTCCTCCTGCTGATACTTCTTGGAATACTTACAGTAAATGTGCTGTCAATGCTTTACACACTGACTGCCGAAGCCACAAAGGATCGCGGCATGGTGTCATTCGCCCTCTCATTCGTCAACTTTGTGCAGAATATCATAGGTTCATTCAGTCCCCTGCTATTTTCACTTGTATACGACCATTCAAACTATGCATTCTCATGGATAACCATAGGGGCAATAGGTGCCGCCTGCGTATCTGCGGGATACATGTCGCTGGGCTACCTGAGATCTGAAATATATGGAAGACAGCCATTCTTTAATACTGATTCCAGATAATCAACAGTGTTGTTCTCAGCCGTTTCAGAAAAATTCAACCAGCTGTCCGGCACACGGAAAAGGCTGGAGCTTACCCAGATACTGGTGGATCTCCTCAAGGAAGCAGGCAAGGACCTGAGAATTCTCACATACCTGATCCAGGGAAAACTGGGGCCGGATTACCTTGGGATAGAGCTGGGCCTTGCTGATAAGCTTATCATAACAGCACTTTCCGGCATATCTGGCAAGACAGAGGATGAAATCAATAACATGTTCATGAAATCCGGGGACCTGGGATCTGTGGCCAAAGAAATTACTGCGGCAAAGTCGCAGAACTCACTTTTTTCCCATGATCTTACTGTGGAGGCCGTTCATTCATCGTTGCTTAAGCTTGCCTCTGTGAAGGGGGAAGGCAGCGTGAAGAACAAGATCAGGATATTCCAGGACCTTCTTCTTAATGGAACACCTGATGACGCACAGTACATTACAAGAATTGCCACAGGAAAGCTCAGGCTAGGAGTATCTGACGCAACCATACTGGATGCACTGGTTAATGCCTTCTCAACTGCAGATAAATCCGCCGAGATTGATGAGGCGTACAATTTCCACCCTGACATAGGTTATGTGGCAGAGCTGCTGTCCAGCGGACGTGAATCCGACCTCATCAATGTGGGGCCTGAACCCATGGTGCCGGCCAAGGTGATGCTGGCAGAACGCCTTCCAGACATACCCCAGATTCTGCAGAAGATGGGTGGTAAGGCCGCCTTTGAATACAAGTACGATGGGATGAGGACACAGATACACTATTATGGCGGACAGGTGAAGATCTTCTCAAGGGGCACAGAGGAAACCACGTCAAATTTTCCTGACATAGCAAGAAACTTCAAAACCACCTTTTCTGTTGAATCGTGCATCCTTGATGGCGAAGCCGTCCCTTATAATCCGGAAACCGGAGAGCTGTATCCCTTCCAGGTGGTTTCCCAGAGGAGGGGAAGAAAATACGATCTTGACCGGCTGGAGGCGGACGTGCCACTGGTTGTATTCCTTTTTGATGTCATATTCCTCAACGGAGAACCTTTGCACAGGAAGCCGTATCTGGAGAGGCGCCGCATTCTGGAAGGCCTTTTCACCCCAAATGATTCCTTCAGGACCGCAACTCAGATAGTGTCCGATGATCCGGAGGAGGTTCAGAAGTTCTTCGATGAATCCATCAATTCCGGCTGCGAAGGAGTTGTTGCCAAGAACGTTTCTGAACAGTCCATCTACCGTGCGGGTGCAAGAGGATGGCTCTGGATCAAGCTGAAGAGAGACTACCAGTCTGAGTTTGAGGATTCGCTTGACCTGACTGTAATTGGGGCATTTGGGGGCCATGGCAGGAGAAAGGGCACCTACGGCGCACTTCTCATGGCAACATACAACAAGGTGACGGATGTTTTCGAATCCATATGCAAGCTGGGAACAGGCTTTACGGATGATGTACTCTTTGCGCTTCCTGCCAAATTCAAGGATCACATAGTGCCGGATAAGCCCGCAAGGGTGGAATCACTTCTGCAGCCTGACGTGTGGATAGAGCCTTACTTCGTGATGGAGATAATTGGTTCTGAAATAACTGTAAGCCCAGTGCATTCATGCGCATTCGGGAAAATTGAAAAGGGGGCTGGTCTCGCAATAAGATTCCCGAGATTTACAGGGAAATGGCGCGAAGACAAGAAGCCTGAAGATTCAACAAGCACTCAAGAAATTCTGGAAATGTTCCATGATCAGAAAAAAAGAATAAAGGGCTGAGAAGCCCTAAACTGGGAATTGTTCAGAAATCGTCTCTGGGTGGTCTTCCCCTTCCGCCCTGGTTATTGTTGTTGTAGTAACCGCCGCCGCTTCCGCCTCTCCTGAAGTTTCCGCCGCCACCGGTTCTCCTTGGGCCTCTGAAGGTGTTTTCGTATTCCTTCTCACTCATGTCAACTTCATCGTTGACCTCTGAGACTTCCTCTTCTCCAACCTTTAGGGTGCCATATTTGCCCACATTGAGCCTCATGTGCCCCCTAACCAGAGAAATGTAACCGTTATCTATGTAAAGCGTCTGACCGTCAGTTGCCTGACCTGCCTGGTCACCCCACAGTGATAGTATTATCTTTCCTGTCTCGTCGCCAATATAGACCTCTGTTACGGATTTATCTTCTCCAAATCTGGTCTGTATTTCCTTCGGTTCGCCTACGCTAACAACCTTGGCAAGGACATTTACTCTCCTTGATTCTGGTGTAAGGTCTTTTATTTTGGTAGTTCCTTCCATTCTATTACTTCCTTTGTCTGTATAGAAGACTAGGACTAATTGTGTCAGGGTATTTAAATGATACGCAAGATTGAAGGTGCGAAATTCGTATAGCTCAGAATTCAGGCAGGGAATTGTTCACAGATTGTCCAGTTTTTCCATTGTCCACGGGATGACCTCCCTTATGAAGGCAGGGCCATGATGGGCAAAGAAGTCCAGCTTTCCGGGCGTTACGAAGAATCTCCCCCTGGAGACCGCATTCATTTTCTCCCATTTTCTCTCCGTGATCAGCTTCTTCTGCGCTTCCTGATCAAATCTGCCATACATCTTGGGTTCATAGAAAATAATGTCAGGATCCGATTCCCTGACAAAATCAAGATCTGGCTGGACCCATTCCGAATCAGTTTTTCTGTATATGCTGTTCACTCCCATAATGGACAGTGCGTCCGTTATGTAGCTCATGGAACCGAAGGTCACAGGGCCACCCAGGTCTATCTCCAGGTAGCCGGTCAGTGCAGGATGCCTTCGTATGGAGCCAAGATATTTCATTAGCTCAAAGTTCATGTATTTGGATTCGTCAACGCGACCGGTAACTATGCCAACCCTTGACACAAGGTCCAGTATGCCCGCCACTGAGGAAGGCAGCTCAAATATGAACACCGGATACTTTTCTGACAGTTTCATTGCAAAGTCCTTCTGGTACCCGGATATTGCAAGAATCAGGTCGGGATTCACCGCATCCAGAACCTCAGTCCTGGCGCTCCCGTAGCTTCCTACACGTCTGACGCCTGCCACCTCCCTGGGGCGCTGGCAGAATGCCGAAACGCCCACAATGTTGCTGCCAAGGCCAAGCTCGAAAAGTATCTCTGTGACTGCAGGGCTGAAACTCACTATTCTCTGGGGATTGAGCGGTACTTTTACCTCCCTGCCTGTATGATCAATAAGCGTTCTGGAATCCATGACAGGTGAACTGCACAATGGATAAAACCTTAAGCTGCTGATGCCAGCTTTTCCGCTTTATCCCTGGTTGGAAGGAACGGCAGGAACAGCAGCGACCCGATGGCAAATGGAAACATGTACAGGATTGCAGTTGGTACGTTGACAAAGAGCGTGAACAATGTGATAACCGCCGCCCCTATGCCGCCGCCGACCGTCTGTCCGATACCCCATACCAGCCCGTTTGACGCGCCGGAAAATTCTCTGGGGACAATCTGCCCAACGTAGCCAAGAAATACAGGGAATCCACTGTATGCTGCAAAAGCGTATCCTCCATAGAGAATTATTGTCAGGATAAAATTGTGGTAGAATATGAGAAACAGCCCGAAAAACACAGTTGAAAGCACGAAGGTAACAATAACGGTAAATCTGCCGCCATATTTGGCAGTGATCCTTCCAAAGTATGGCTGGCCAATTATGGGGGAAATGTAGGCAAGGGTGATTATGGTGACCATAAGGGTCTTGCTCTTGAATGTCTCATCGAATAGAGTTGGGATAAAGGTGATGGTGCCCGTCAGGAAGAGAGACCGGACGAAAACCGCTGCAGTCAGCATGTACAGGAACGGCATAAACGCCTTCATGCCCTTTTTCTTCTCGGCCTTATCTGCAGAATCAGCCGTTATGACATTCTTTTTGCGCGATATCTCCAGTCCCCTCAGGCCGGCATATATTACTGCTGCACTGATCAGGCTGTAGAGCGTGTATATTAGAAGACCGTGAAAATCACCCAGTGCGGTCATGAGGAATACAATCACCAGTGGCATGATGGCTCTTCCAAGGCTTCCAAACGATCCGTTGACTCCCATTGCGCTTGGAGCAGACCTTGGCTCAAAGGTTGACCTGAGTACAGCTGCCCCCAGGGGGTGATAGAAGGCCTGCCCTATTCCCAGAACTGTTGCACCGGCCAGTATGAGGGCAAGAGTATATCCCTTTATGACAAAGGGCAGTGCCAGAAGAAAAGATGAGAGAGCAAGAATCAGTATCCCGACAGCAATGAGCGTACCATGGTTTCCTTTCCGATCGGCGTAGTTCCCCACCGGTGTGCTGAATATTCCCGAAATGATGTTGAATATTATGGCCATTGCCCCAAGGTATGGTATCTTGATCCCGGGCAGTTCAACATAATAAGTTATCAAAGTTGGATAAAGCAGTGTGGTGCCGTCATTTGAGAAATGACCCAGAGAGGTGAAGGCCAGTGAGCGCAACTTACCGTACATCCTGCTGTGGATGGAATATTCATATTTAACCGTGATTTAGCACTGTACACAATCCATGTGATGTGATCAAATTATCAGAGAACATAAATTCATTCCTTTGCCAGTCAAAGAACGGCATTTTAACCTGATGGACAAGGACACAAGAACATATTTAACCGTGATATGCCATAGCTGAACCGTGAATGATTCAGACAGAATTTTCAATGGAACATCCTTATTTTATTCCATGTATCGACCCACGTATCCTCATGCAATAATTGAGATGTCATGAAAAAAGTTTTCCGACCGCGTTGGCATGACGATGTCAGCGTGAGAGTCGGAGTGGCAGCCTAATAGCGTCCTGACCCGCGAGGTCGTATTCGAGATTGGCTGCCCTTCGTAG